>NZ_JANKBZ010000009.1:300000-379250 GCF_024623785.1 Archangium lipolyticum | reverse complement strand
GTCGCTCCGTGCGCTCCTGCTTCGAGCCAACCTGCCTCCGCCCTACCTCCTGGTGGGTCATTCGCTCGGCGGCCTTGCCGTCAATCTATTCGCCCGAACATTCCCGGGTGAGGTTTCCGGCGTGGTGCTGCTCGATGCCACTGCTCCCGAAGACGTCGGCGTCATGACCAGGCATCAAAGCGGCTTTCAGCGCTTTGCCCAGCGCACGCTCGATGCGCTCTTCGGAAAGGATGAATTCGGAGAGACCGAACACGTTTCACGCACCGTCGACCTCATCCAGCGAGCAGGCCCCTTCCCAGACGTCCCCCTTGTCGTCGTGACGGGCGGTAGACCCGCCATGGCATGGGCCACCCCGGCGCAAGCCCTCGCCGCACGAGCGGAACACCAGCGGGGCCTGGCTGCACTGTCGCCCAAAGGGAGGCAGATGATCGCCAGCCGAAGCGGACATTTCCCGCAGTTCACGGAGCCAGAAATCGTGGTGGAAGCCGTGCGCTTCGTCCTGTGAGCTCACTCCGGCATGGTGTCGAAGGCGGGGAGGTCCGGCGGCATGACGACCCAGGCGGGACGGTCTCGTGTGAAGATCGCGACCTTCGGTTGGAAGGATGAGGGGTCGTCCAGGGAGCCCGCATAGATGGTATGGGAATCGTCCTTGCCGACCTCTCCACCGAAGACGAGTCCTCCGCAGACGGGACAGAAATTGCGCACGGAGTCACCGCCCCTGAAGGACTTCGACCGGAACTGTCGCGTTTCGCCACTGAAGCGAACCGCGGCGCTCGAGAAGCCCATGAAGGGGATGAACCCCGAACCCGAGGCCTTGCGACAGTCGACGCAGTAGCAATAGCCAGCGAACAACGGCTCACCCTCGGCTTCGTACCGCAACGCGCCGCAGAGGCAACCGCCCGTGTAACGAGTCGTCTTGGCGTCCATTGCCCGACTCTTATTGGACGTCCAACTCGCGGGCAAGCCTGGTGCTCCACTCCCGGTGGTCGCGAACAGCAACGAGCCATCGCGGGAGATGCGCATGCTGGGTCTCGAAGGGTGCCCAAGGGACGAATCGCGTCACGCCTCTGCCCAAAATGGGCAGTCCACGCTCCACGGGTCCCCATGCCCTCTGGGATTTCAGCGCGTTGGGCCTGGGGCCTGACTGGCATGGACCCTGCTGACGGCCTGTCACCCAATCGGGCGCATGCCTTCTCCCCATCCACCCGCCCGGACAAAAGGACTCCATGTACCGTCTCCCCTCTCCGCCTCGCGGTCCCCGAGGCTCGACCCTCATCGAAGTGGCGCTCGTCCTGGTGATGCTCGGACTGCTCGCCGCCATCGCCGTGCCCCGTTTCCTGGCGGCCCGTTCCCGCGCCCTCCAGACCGAGGCCCGGCACAACCTCAAGTCGTGGGCCCAGGCCCAACACGCCTACCACCAGGAGACCAACGGCTACACCCAGGACATCCGCACACTCGGCTTCACTGTCGAACGAGGAAACCGTTACGCCTACTACTTCGGCGATGATTCGAAGTGCGAGCTCCGTGAAACGGCCACCCTCCCTCCCATGACGGGGTCGGTGGAGTGCATCGGTGTGGATGTCTATGTGCATGGCCTGGACAGGAATGACTCCAAGCCCGCCCCGCGTCGATTCAAGGTGATCCACCTGGGACCAGGGGATGCCACTAACGTTCCGGGCATTTCGGGTCCCTGCCCGGGCTGCAACACCGACGCCGTGGCAGTCGGACAGCTCGACGACGAACCGCACGGTGTGGATACCTGGTACATCGCCACGGAGAATGTCAGCATCGATAGCGCCTCGGATATCTGTGGCACCGAGCGAGGCGACGTGGTGCCGGCCAAGACGCCGATCAACACCTACGACGACATCGAGTGCGACATCTGAGGGCCCCCCTCTCCCCTTGCGGTGCCCCCCCTCGCGTAGGGCGGGCACCGCGTTGCGGAGGGTGCTCAATTCAGAAGGACCCGTGGACCGCGAGCGCCGCGCCGCCCTCGAGTGGCACGAGCGAGACGCGCGGCAGCTCGCGCAGGCCCGGATCCCTCCGCCACAAATCGATGAGCCGCTCGGCGGCCCGGCGCGTGAAGTACGCCTGGATGAGGTGACTCGCGGCCGAGATGCCGACACCCATCGCGTTCGCTTCGAAAAAGTAGATGGTCTCGCGCCGGAGGTCCGCCAGGCGTCCGAGCTCTCCGAGGGTGAGCAGGGCTCCACTCGCGATGAGCAGCAGCCAGCCCCGCGTCTCGATCTTGCGCCGCAGCCGGCGCTCCTGGGCGAGGAAGCGGTTGAGGCGCCAGTCGGTGCGCGCCACGACGAGGCCCGGGTCGCGCGAGTCGTCCGCGAACTCCTCGAGGAGCATCGAGGGACGCTCGAGCCGCGACAGGGTGAGGACGTCCAATCCGCCCAGCACGAGGCCGCCCATGATGGGCCCCCAGCCCCGCAGCGAGCGGGGTCCTTCGCTCAGCAGGGTGTAGGTCCCCACGACGATGGGCGAGAGGGCGGCGGCCGAGGAGGTGATGATGGAGACGTTCATCCGGTCCTGCTCCACCGCGGCGAAGGTCTCCACCACGAGCCGCATGCGGACGCGATCCTCCTCGGAGATGCCGAAGACGGGCGGCGGCTCGGCCGCGCGCGCGGCGTCCCAGGCGGCGAGGGCGGCGGGTCCGAAGGGCGCGTCGAAGAGCCGGCGCAGCTGATCCTGGGCGCCGCGTCCCGCGAGAGGCGCGGGTGTGGGGCTGAGGTCCTCGAGCCGGACCACGACCCCCCGTGCGGCGGATGCGACCTCATAGCGCTCGGTGCCCACGCCGGGGCGCCGGCGCTCCACCTCCATGCCCGAGGCGAGGCGGGGCGGGAGGAGGAGGCGCAGCGCGACGCCTCGCTCCTTGTTGGCGTCCAGCCAGCGCAGCCCGCTCGTATCCCGCAGCGTCACGCGGACGGGCTCGGAGACGGGGAGCTCGAGACCGGGCGCATCGACGCCGCGCAGGTCCACGAGCACCGCCTCCTCCAGGAGGCCGGGGCCGCGGGCGAAGACCTTGGGCCGGAAGAGCGGATTGGGGACCGCGGACGAGGCCACGCTCACGAAGGCCTCGAGCTCCCGGTAGGTGATGCGGCCATCCGCGTTCGCATCCGCGGCCCCGAGGAGGCCCGAGCGCACCGCGTGGCTGAAGACGCCGGATTGCAGCTCGGACCACTCGTAGACCTCGGCCTCCGCGCTCGTGGAGAGGAAGACGCCCACGTTCGGCACGCGCTGGGCCACGCCCGAGGAGACATCCGCGGGAGTGGAGAAGCGCCGGCCTCCCGCCTTGCGTGGGCTGATGACGAAGAACGAGTTGCACGAGTCGAGGATGACGTGGGAGCGGGTGGCGCCCACCTCGCGCAGCACGGCCTCGAGCGCGCTCGCGTCGAAGGCCGCGTCACTCAGCTCGAGGAACCCCCTGCCGCCGTCCACGTCGCCATGGCCCGCGAAGACGAAGAAGAAGTCCACCTCGCGGCCGGCCGCCCGGTCCGCGCGAACGGCGGCGGCGACGGTGCGAGCCGCCTCCCGCACGTTGCCGGCGCTCGGCTCCTTCACCGCCGCAGCCAGCTCGGGGAACTGGCGCTCCGTGTCCCGGTCGAAGTCGCCGAGGAGCGTCACGTGCCCGGCTCCCGCGATGAGCGAGAAGACCTCGTGGTACTTCGCGCCATCGTCGTCCGCGTACCGCAGGGCGGGCCGTGCGAGCTTGTAGCTCTGGTTGTTGGAGACGATGAGCGCGTAGACGGAAGGAGCGCGCTCGGGCGCGGCGGCGAGCGCCGTGAGGAGCATGCCCGTCGCGACGACCCCCAGGCTCATTTCGCGTCCCTGGCGAGCTCGACCTCGAGCGCTTCCACCACCGCGGCGGGCCAGCGCTCACGCAGCGCCGCGAGCGTGCGCTGCCCGGGCGCGAGGCGCTCCACGCTGGAGACGCGCAGGGGTTCCGGGGACACGATGGACACGAGCTGGAGGGGCCCGGCCGCGGGCGCTTCGAGCTGCACGGCCTCGGGCATCATCCGCTCCTGGGGGCCGGTCGTCTCCAGCCGCGGAGCGGGCTCGTCGCTCGTCTCGCTCAGGTGGCCGGGATAGAGCCAATGCACCTCTCCCGAGGCATCCACCGCGAAGGCGAGGAGGTAGACCGGCCGGGCCGACTCGATGTTCCGGTAGGCGACGACGAGCGGCGTCGTGAGCGGGAGCCGGGCCCCGGCATCCAGGGGCGTGGGCGGGTTCGTGGCCCGGTGGAAGCGGATGCCCACGCGCTGGGAGAGCGCGCTCGGGCTCCCCGCGCCGCGCGGTGTCCAGTCGGCCGATTCATCCCCGGCGAGCATCCGGGGCGCCACGAGCACGAGGAGGAGGCTCGCCGCCAGCGCCCCGAGGACGAGGCCCGCCTGGGCCCAGCGAGGCCGGGGGGGACGGGCACGGGGCGCCTCGCGCATCCGCACCCGGCGCATCACCTCGGCCACCGAGGCCTCTCCGGCGGTGCCGCCGAAGGGCGCGGCGATCCTGGCGATCAGCGCCTCGGAGTCCTTCAGCGCGTTGCCGCAACGATCGCACGTGCGAGCATGCTCGCGCAGGGCCTGGGCCTCGTCCTCGCCCAGCTGCCGGTCCGCGAGGAGGTCCCACTGCTCGGAAGGGGGACAGGGAGAGGTCATGAAGCTGCTCCAGCGAGGGTGCCGCGAACCTTCTTGAGCGCGTGGAAGACGCGAGAGCGCACGGTGGCCTCCGGACTGCCGACGATGCGGGCAATCTCCGGATACTCGAGCCCCTGATCGAAGCGCAGGAGCAGCACCTCACGGAACTTCTCGGGTAGCTCGAGCACGGCCTGCCTCACGTGCCGATGGGCCTCCCGCTCGAGCAGGACGTCCATGTGACTCGCGCTGCCTTGGGTGGACTCGGGCATGTTGGAATCGGAAGACTCCCAGCGCAGGCGGCGGCCCGCGTCGCGCGCCCGGTTGCGGCAGAGGTTGCGCGCGATGGTGAAGAGGAAGACGGTGAAGGGAGCGCGCGGGCGGTAGTCGCGCCGCGCGTCCCAGACGCGCACGAGCACCTCCTGCGCGAGCTCCTCGCCCTCGGCCGCATGTCCCACGGATTTCGCGCAGTAGCGCGAGAGCCTCGGCAGGTGGCGGCGGACGAGGACCTCGAAGGCGCGGGAGTCGCTCGCGCCCGCGAGCAGCATCAATTCCTCATCGGTACGTGCGTCGAGCTGCGGGTCGGAGTCCACGGGTGTCCGACGCGCAACCTAGCCCGTCCGGCGTCTCAGGGACAGGCACAACGCGTCTGGAGGGGGAGCGTCTCGCTGTCGCGCACGAGCTCGCAGCGCACCGGGCACTCCTCCTTGAGCGTGTAGACGAGGCGGCCCCGCACCTCGCAGTCCGCCTCCGGGTAGCCCTCCGGGCGCGTTTCGCCGGCGGGAATGTTGGCCAGGCCCTCGATGGAGTAGCTGTAGCCGAGCTCGAAGGACTTCTCCTCCACACGCTCGACCTCCACCCCGTCGTGCGTGAGCACTCCGGCCCAGGAGCTGCCCCCGGTGGTCCCCTCGGTTCTCATGCCCTCGGACAAGGGAACCGAGGCCTGCCGCACGGGTCCCGGGGAGAAGATCGAAGGGTACTCCGCGAAGGCCATGCCACCGAGTTGCTCGACCCGGACGGTGCCGAAGTCGCCCCCGGCTCTCGCGGGGGTGCAGGTGTCCTGGGTCTTGTCGAAGCGCAGCGTGTAGACCCCTTGGGAGAGGTCGGTGCTCTGATGGCCGCAGCCGGTGGTGAGGAGGGCGGCGGCGAGGGCGCAGGTCAGGGTGTTCCGGATCGTGGTCATGGAGTGGGTTCCTTTTCTCTAGATGAGAAGATGGAGAGAAGGCCGCGCAGGAGAACGGCGCTCCCGCGAAGCGATTTGCCGGGAAGAACCCCTGCCCCCTTTTCCTGTTTAAAGCGGCGCGCTTTTTTTCGTGGCCCGTCCGTCCCTCCAAGCCCGCGCGTCGGGTTCTTTGACACCGAGCACGCGAGGGCATCTATGTTTCCGCCGCCCTGCGAATCGCCATCCTCACATATCCTGGTGTCCTGGCTCTCGATGCCGTCGGGCCCGCGGATGTCTTCGCCGCGGCGGCCCAGCTCTCCCGGGGGGGCTACGAGCTCCTGATCCTCGGCACCGGTCCCGGCCCCTTCACGACCCTGTCGGGTATCGGGATCCGGCCCGCGGCCACCCTCGCGGAGGATGTAGGGCCGATCGACACCCTGCTCGTCGCCGGCAGCCCCGGTGTTCCTCCGATTGCCGGAGACCCCCAGGTGCTCGAGTGGCTTCGCCGCGAGGCCCCCCGCTGCCGGCGCTACGGCTCCGTCTGCACGGGCGCCTTCGTCCTGGGCGCGGCCGGACTGCTCGACGGCAAGCGCGCCACCACGCACTGGCGCTTCGCTCGCGCCCTCGCGCGTGCCTGTCCGGCCGCCACTGTCGAGCCCGACCACATCTTCATCAAGGATGGCTCGACATACACCTCCGCTGGCGTCACCGCCGGCATCGATCTGGCCCTCGCGCTGGTCGAGGAGGACTTCGGCCGTGCGCTCGCGCTCACCATCGCGCGCGAGTTCGTCGTCTTCCTCAAGCGCCCCGGCGGCCAGTCACAGTTCAGCCGCCAGCTCGAGGCCCAGTTCGCCGACATGCCCGCCATCCACTCGCTGCAGCAGTGGGTGATGGAGCACCTGCGCGAGAATCACTCCGTGGAGGAGCTCGCGCGACGGGTGCACATGAGTCCGCGCAATTTCGCGCGGGTGTTCCGGCGGGAAACGGGGATGACGCCCGCACGGTTCGTCGAGGCCGCCCGCGTCGAGGCCGCCCAGTTGCTGCTCGAGGGCTCGGAGCTGCCGATCCAGACCATCGCGGCGCGCGTGGGTTTCGAGAACACGAACGGCCTGCGCCGCGCCTTCCTCCGGCAGCGCGGCGTTGGCCCCGCCGAGTTCCGTCACTCGGTGAATGGTGCCCCCACGAGCAGGTCGCAGAAATCCCCGGGGTGGAAGCCGGGGACGTGACGGCGGCCCACGTCCGAGAGGAAATTGCCGACGGTGGTGTGCGGCTTCTTCTGGACCACGCCGACCAGCACGTGGAGGAAGGACTGCTTGAAGCCCAGACGTGGGAATGCCGCGGCGACCGCCTCGAGGCGCTCGCGCCCGATGTGCTCGGCGCCGATTCCGACGACGTCCACACCGATGCCGAGGTGGGCCAGCGCCACCTCGGGTTCCTTGTGCGCGGCGATGCCGAGTGAGGTGTGGAGCGCGACTGCATCCCATACCCGCGCGACGGTCTCCTTCGGAGCGTCGTGCCGCACGAGGAAGTCGCGCGCCGCGTTGGCGCCGTCGACCTCGAAGCGCTCGGTGCCCGCGAAGCGCTCGGTGAGGCCGAGGTCGTGCATCACCGTTCCGAGGTAGAGCACCTCGGAGTCGTAGACGAGGCCCCGCGTGCGCCCGAGGAGCTCGGCGAAGACGTAGGAGCGGAGCGCGTGGTGGTAGACGAGAGGGGTCGAGACGTCGCGGACGAGCTCGGTCGCTTCGCGTGCGAGCTTGCTATCGGGGAGGCGGACACCGGCGACTTCCGAAATCATGGGAGGACCCTTTCCGTGAGGCGAGGTGAAGGCCCCATGGTGCCCTCACGCGGCGCTCCGGAACGGACGAACAGGCGTCGAATCCTGCCAGATTGCCCAAGCCATTCTTCCTTGTCTCCAGCCCGGATGGAGAAGTCCTGGCGGCCAGGGCTTCAGTCACATCCCAGCAAGGTCACTCCACCTGTTGGGACCCATGGCGGGCCCCAGCACACCGGAGAATACAATGCCTATTGATTTTCAGCGGAGGAGAGCAACCTTTCCGACACATAGCGGTAGCGCCCAGAGCATGGAGCTCGCGTTTGTGTTTCCGACCAATGTGCGGGCAGCCGAAGCCGTGCTCAACGGCTTCAACGTCGGGTACACCAACGGTGATCATCACCTGCTCAGGACGGAGATCGACACACGCGTGACGAACATCACGCTCACCACGGTCAGGGTCCTGGTGACATTCTCGCTCCGGGACAGCTCTGGCAATTTCGATGATCCCTACAACGGCTTCGTGGACGTCATGGTGATCGCCGACCGCGCGTGACGCTCTCGCGGGCCCACGGGCACCTCACCTCGCCCCAGCGAGGCAGAGGTGCCCTGGGTTCCGCTAGCTGGCCTTCTCACGCCGCGCTGAGCCCGGGAAGGGAGGCACTGTTCATGGGCGGAAGCGCCGTTCTATGGTGCGCTCCTCATGAACACCTCTCCCTTCCGTTCCCACTGGTCGCTCGACCCCGAGGTGACCTTCATCAACCACGGCTCCTTCGGCGCGTGCCCCACCCGGGTACTGGAGGAGCAGTCCCGGCTGCGGGCCCGTCTGGAGGCCGAGCCGGTGCGCTTCCTCCTGCGCGAGGTCGAGGGGCTGCTCGACTCGGCCCGCGCGGCGCTGGGGGCCTTCGTGGACGCGGATCCGGACGATCTGGCCTTCGTCAACAACGCCTCCACGGGCGTCAACACCGTGCTGCGCTCGCTGCGCTTCTCCGCCGGCGATGAGCTGCTCGTGACGGACAACGAGTACAACGGCTCCAGGAACGCGCTCGAGTTCGTGGCCAGCCAGTGGAGCGTGAAGGTGGTGGTGATCAAGCTGCCCTGGCCCGTGCCCTCGGCCCAGGCGGTGGTGGACACGGTGCTCTCCCACGTCACCGAGCGCACCCGGTTGCTCCTCATCGACCACATCACCAGCCCGACGGGGCTGGTGCTCCCCCTGGCCACCATCGTCCGGGCGCTGCGCGAGCGCGGCGTGGAGACGCTCGTGGACGGCGCCCATGCCCCCGGGCAGGTGCCCCTCTCCCTGCGCCAGCTCGGCGTCGCGTACTACTCGGGCAACTGTCACAAGTGGTTGTGCGCGCCCAAGGGGGCGGCCTTCCTCCACGTGCGGAGGGACCTCCAGCCGGGCATCCGTCCCCTCATCATCAGCCACGGGTACAACTCGCGGCGCAAGGACCGCTCGCAATTCCGCCTCGACTTCGACTGGCTCGGTACGGACGACCCCACCCCGTTCCTCTGCATCCCGAAGGTGCTGGAGGTGATGGGCGGCATGCTGCCCGGCGGCTGGCCCGAAGTGATGGCCTCCAACCGGGCCAAGGCGCTCGCGGCGCGCTCCTTCCTCTGCCAGCGGCTCGGGGTGGCGCCCCACTGTCCCGAGGACATGGTGGGCTCCATGGCCACCGTGGCGCTGCCGGACGGCGGCATGGAGGTGTCCGTGATACGCGGGTCGGAGCCCCTCCAGGACAAGCTCCTCTTCAAGCACGGCATCGAGGTGCCTGTCGTCGTCTGGCCCCGGCCACCCCAGCGCCACCTGCGAGTGTCCGCCCAGCTCTACAACTCGCCCGAGGATTACCAGCGGCTGGCGGACGCGCTGCAAGCGGAGCTGGGCCCGGCGGGCTCCCGGTCGTAAAGCCGGAGTGCCAGGCCGGCGCGGTTCTCGAGGGGGGGCTTTGATTTTCGAAGAACAGTAGAGTCCGGGCATGAGCTCGACCCGAATCAGCTGCCGTGTGAACGCGCCCCGTGCGCGCGTCTATCGCGCGCTCATTGATGCGCGCGCGATCGCGACGTGGAAGGTGCCCACCGGCATGACCAGCCACGTGCATGAGTTCGATCCCCGCGAAGGTGGCTCGTTCCGGATCTCGCTCACGTACGATGCTCCAACGGAGACCGGCAAGACGACCGCGCACACCGACACGTACCACGGTCGCTTCGTGAAGCTCGTGCCAGACGAGCAGGTGGTCGAAGTGGTCGAGTTCGAGACGATGGATCCCGCGATGCAGGGTGAGATGACGATCACGACCACGCTCACCGATGTGGACGGGGGCACCGAGATCCTCGCCGTGCACGATGGGCTACCGCGCGGCGTGTCGCCCGCCGACAACGAGACGGGCTGGCGGATGTCACTCGCGAAACTCGCGGCGCTCGTCGAGGCGGGTTGCTCTTCCTGAGTGTTCATGGAACCGCCACTGCTCAGCTCACTCCGGACAGCTCACGCACCTGCCGTTGATGATGCAACGGTTTGCCGTGCAAGAAACCGCCGAGGCACTCTTCTGGTCCTGCGAAAGCGCCAGAGCCGCCGCACGGCCACCACCATCACGTTCTTCTTCGTCCTGAAGCATCTCCAGGGAATTGCCAGCCAGCACAAGCTGGAAGAACATAACATCCCGTATGAGCTGACTGTTTCAACGAGTAAATCCAGGGCTCATATCTCCACGGAGAACTTGTGCGACGATATCCACGAACAGGTCTGCTGTTTTTTCTCGGCCTCTTCCTGACAAGCTGTTCCAGTACGGAGCAGCCAGCGAAGGTGTCATTCCCCCACGTCTCGATGCGGCAGGGGAGCACCACCGATGAAGGGACGTGGAGCCCGGCTGGCGACTTGGCCCGTGCTCGACTGCTCCATACCGCCACGGTCCTGGAGAATGGTCAGGTCCTCGTCGTCGGTGGGTATAACGTCTCCACCGAGGTCTATGATCCAGCGACCGGCCTCTGGCGCGGTGTCGCCGATGCCCCCAATCCCTATCGGGAGGCGACCGCTACCCGCTTGCCCGACGGCAAGGTGCTGGTGGCGGGAGCGGGCGACTGGAACCCCAGTGTCTCCGCGGCGCTCTATGACCCCGCCGCTGAAACCTGGCAACCGACGGGGGCGCTGCTCCACCCTCGTCGCCAACATACGGCCACGCCGCTGCCCGGCGGCAAGGTGCTGGTCGCCGGCGGAGTCAGCGGAGGCGGTGACGGAGAGACCCTGGCTGCGGCCGAGGTGTATGACCCGGAGAGCGGGCTCTGGACCTCCACCGGCGCCCTCGGCACGGCGCGCCGCAACCACACCGCGACCCTGCTTCTCGACGGCAAGGTGCTGGTGGCGGGCGGCACCGACTCGGCGGGCGTGCGCGTGAACACCGCGGAGCTGTATGACCCGGCCACCGGAACCTGGCATGCCGTGGGCTCGATGAAGGTGGCTCGCACCGGCCACACCGCCACCATGCTGCTCGGCGGCCAGGTGCTGGTCACGGGTGGAGGCGGGGAGGAGTGGCGCGGCGGCGTGTCGGCGGAGCTGTACTCGCCGGATACGGGTACCTGGATAAACACTGGCAGCATGGCTTTGCCGCGCCGCCACCACTCGGCCTCGTTGCTGCCCGATGGCCAGGTGCTCGTGGTGGGCGGCTACCACGAGCACACCGGAATCCAGACTTCCGCCGAGCTGTATGTCCCCGCCATGGCGGCCTGGCAGCCCGCGGGCCACATGGCGGTGGGGCGTTATCAGCACACGGCGGCGTTCCTGGAGGGGGGCCAGGTGCTTGTGGCGGGCGGCGTCAGCAATGGCAACCAGTCTTCCGCGGAGCGCTATACGCCTCCCGCATCGGCGAACCCCGCGAGTACCAGCGTTCTCCTGCAGGTCCTGGACGTCTCCGGCCGGCCCATCCCCACGGCGGCAATCCATGCGATGGATGCGACCTTCTCCGTCGATGGCCTGGGGCGCCAGCTCTTCGAGGGTTTGACAGGGGAGCAGCTGCGGGTGCGAGTGGAGGCGCCCGGCCATGCCCCGGCGGTCGCTATCGTGCCGTTGCAGGCGGAGGGGCTCGTCCTCCGTGGCATCCGGCTGCTCGCCCTGGGCGAGCCTCTCTCGCTCGACGCCGGGCGGGGGGGAACCCTCCAGGTGCCGGGGGTGCGTCTCACTTTTCCTCCCGAAGCCGTCGTGGATGCCCTGGGCAACCCCGTCACGGGAGACGTGCAGGTAACCATCGCTTCACTGGACTCGACCGTTGACCCCGCCGCGCTCCCTGGCCCTGGGATTGGCGTGCGCGAGGCGGATGGGGAGCCGGTGGATCTCGGAGACCTGCGCATGGCCGAGGTCAGCCTCTGGTCCAACGGCGCCTCCGCTCAGGTGGCCCCGGGAAAGAGGGTGAGGCTCGAACTCGAATTGCCTGACGCCTGGGCAAGCAGTCACCCCGCGGGAGAGACGATTCCCGCGTGGTGGCTCGACTTGTCGGACTACGCCTGGCATGAGCAGGGGGCTGGCAACATCCAGCCGTCCAGCACGGACCCTGATCGCCTGAGCTGGGTGGTGGATGTCCCGCACTTCACCGCGTGGGCCGTGAGTGTCCCTCGGGGAAGGGCGGGGGCGCGGTGCTCCAGCACGTCTCAGTGCGAGAGCGGCCTCTACTGTCTCTCCGAGGGCATCTGCCGGGCCCTGGGAGGGAATGGGACGACCTGCGCCAACTCAGGTGAGTGCCAGAGCGGCCTCTATTGCTCCACTCCCATTTCCTACCCTGGCTCGCTCCGGGGCTCCTGCAGGCCATTGGGAGGGGTGGGGAGCATCTGCCACGGCTCGTCCCAGTGTCAGAGCGGCCTCTATTGCACCGGCAATGCCCCCTACGGCGGCTTCTGCCGGTGCGCCACCACCTCCTGCTCCGGTTCGGGCGGCTCGGGCGGCTCGGGCGGCGGTGGAGGGACGCTGAGCTGCTCGCTGTCCTCCAGCAGCCATGATGTGCCCTCTGGCGGCTCGATGATCCTCACCATCAGCGTGTCGGGCCTCGTGCCCGCGGGTGCTGGCGCCTATTGGAATGGCACCAAGAACGGGGTGACGGATGCGGTGAATCAGCCGATTGGTGCCGCTTCCGGCAGCTTCACCTACACCAACGCGCCTGGCCTCGAGGGCAACTACACACGCTACGCCGTCATCAAGAATGCCTCGGGTGCCATCCTGTGTCAGACCAACACGGTGTCCGTGGTCTTCCGTCCGCCGCCTGTATCCGGAGGGGGGACGTCGGCGGGCTCCATGGTCACGCCGCGCGCCAACCACACCTCCACCCTGCTGCTCTCTGGCAAGGTGCTCGTCGCGGCGGGCCAGAATAGCAGCATGCTCACCTCCGCAGAGCTCTACGACCCGGCCACCAACTCCTGGTCCTCCACCGGCCCCATGGCCTCGCCCCACAGCTCCGCTCCGGCCATCCTGCTCTCGTCCGGCAAGGTGTTCATCGCAGGCGGATACAACAACGGTGCTACTTCCGTTGCGGAGGTGTACGACCCGGCCACCAACTCCTGGTCCTCCGCCCGCTCCATGGCAGCGGCACGCTTCGGCCACACCGCTACCCGGCTCTCCTCCGGCAAGGTGCTCGTTACCGGTGGGTACAACGGCAGCTTCCTCTCCTCCGTGGAGGTGTACGACCCGGCCACCAACTCCTGGTCCCCCGCTGCGTCCATGACCTCGGTGCGTTACCTGCACATGGCCACCCTGCTCCCGTCCGGCAAGGTGCTGGTCACGGGGGGCTATGGTGCCGGCTTCTTCTCCACCGCGGAGGTGTACGACCCGGCCACCAACTCCTGGTCCCGCGTTGCTTCCATGGCCTCGGTCCGTTACGCCCATACCTCGACGCTGCTCGCGTCCGGCAAGGTGCTCGTCGTGGGGGGCCAGTACAACTATTACAACAGTCATCTCGCGACCGCGGAGGTGTACGACCCGGCCACCAACTCCTGGTCCCCGGCGGGTTCTCTGGCCGTGGAACGCTCGGGACACGTTGACACCCTGCTCCCCTCCGGCAAGGTGCTCATC
Organism: Archangium lipolyticum; assembly: GCF_024623785.1. NCBI lineage: Bacteria > Pseudomonadati > Myxococcota > Myxococcia > Myxococcales > Archangiaceae > Archangium > Archangium lipolyticum. The sequence goes on along the minus strand of NZ_JANKBZ010000009.1, from coordinate 365,631 downwards.
TCGGGCGGGGCCGATAACGCGGACAAGCCCATCACCTCCGTGCAGGTGTACGACCCGGCCACCAACTCCTGGTCCTCCACCGCGCCCCTGACCACGGCACGCTCCGGCCACAACGCCACCCGGCTGCCCTCCGGGAAGGTGCTCATCTCGGGGGGCACTGGCACCGGAGGCGGCTATCTCTCCTCGGTGGAGCTCTACACGCCCTGAGAGGACTCCTCTGGAGACACTCCGCCTGAAACGCCCTCCTCGCGCCCGAGACACTGGCGCGGGGAGGGCGGCGCGACAGCAGGTGCCTACAGGCCCCCTGCCCTCCCCCGGCCTCCTGGGAGGGCCGTCAGGGCGAGTGTGTGCCCAACGGGGGCTGCACGGCCTCTTCGCCCTGGCGCACAGCCCAGGTGGCCCCCGTCAGCGGCCCTCCTCGGCCCCTCTGCACCAGCCCTCACCCTCAACCGGCCTCCTATTCGCCCTATGTGCCGCGCACGCCGCACGTGCGCGCTCCTGAGCCACTCGGGTCGGTCATGCGCGGGCTTGTCAGGAACACCGGCCAGCCCGCGTCCTGTCGCGCGCCAACCCACTCCGGAAAGCAGGTTCCGTTGAATCTCGCCTCTTCGCTCCATCTCCCCTTCGGGCTGTCCCTCGTTCTGTGCGCGGCGGGTCCCACCCTGTCCGCTCACGCCAGCCCCAGTACTCCCTCCGAGTCTCTTTTCGCCGGATGTACGGCGGAGTCGATCGGGGTCGAGGGGTGGGGCTACGAGTGCCGGGGCTTCAACGCCATCATCTCCGACCACCCGGGTGTCTCCGCCGAGAGCCTGTGGGAAAACAGTCGCCGCACCTTCGAGGGGCAAGCCGCGGGCCGGATGAAATTCGAGGAAGAGTCGGCGACGCTGGCGGGCCAGAAGGCTCGCATCCTGCGCATGAGCGCGAAGGCGCCGGAGGCTCATGAGATGTCGACGTTCGCTGTCATCCCGGTGAAGGGAAAGGGAGCGCGGCGCGTTCTCTGCAAGACGACCCCGGAACAGCAGTCACTCTGTGGGCGTGTGCTGGAAAAGCTCGCGGGCAACGGCTGGAGGGCCGCGCCCGAGGCAGGGGCCACCGTGAAGCAGCCGGAGGCGGCGCTCGCGGGCCGGGAGCTCTCCGCGCCTGCCGGATGCAAGCTCCTGTCGGGCGACGGCAGCGGCCAGATCGAGTGTGGTGATGGCTCGCGGCTCGACTGGGTTCATCTCCCCGATGCTTCCCGCCTGAAGACATTCGTGCGGGATGGCGTGGAGACGTTCAAGGACATCGGCCGGGTTCCGTATGTGGAATCCCGCATCCCTTGTGCCATCGACGGCGTCAGGACGGAGTGCACGCACCTCCGCCTGCTCGACCCCGCCGGACGGCGTGACGTGTATTTCGGGGGCACCCAGGTGCGCGGCCTGCCGACCTACATCTCGTGCATCTCCGGCGGCTCCTCACGCGAGTTGCCCCAGGCCTGCCAACAGGTGCTGAGCTTCCGCTGAGCCCCTGGCGGGCACGCCGCCAGGCCAGGACCTCCTCCAGGGCCGTGGGTTTGCGGCAACCAGCCTGACCAGGAAGCGGTCGCCCGGACAATGGCCATTCGCGGAGCGCTCGCCCCCAGGGGGAGGGATTCGCCGGCAGGCGGAGACCGTTTCCTCCTGGGGAGGCAGGATGATGAGAACCTCGAGCTGGGCCGGTGTCCTCGGGGCGCTGTGGCTGTCGGGCAGCGCGTTCGCACATCACGGATGGAGCGGGTACGACAGTGAGCGGCCCATGACCCTCACGGGAGTCATCCGCGAGTCGGGGTACGACAATCCCCATGGCTACATCGTGCTCGAAGGGGATGCACGGACGTGGCACGTCGTCCTCGCTCCGCCCGCGCGCATGCAGAACCGGGGGTTGCCGCGGGAGGCGCTGGCCGAGGGCGCCGAGGCCACCGTGGAAGGCCATCCCCATCGAACCACCCCGGACGAGCTGCGCGCCGAGCGCATCACCGTAGGGGGGAGGACGGTGGAGTTGCGCTGATGTCGGCGCCCAGGGGTCCGGCGTGGCTCGTCTGGCTGGAGACAACCCGGCTCGCGGAGGTGATGCGCCGCGAGCCACTGCTGTTCCCGCTGGTGGAGGTGGTTCACATCCTCGGCTTCGTCCTCCTGGTGGGCGCCGCCGTGATGTTCGACCTGCGCCTGCTGGGCCTCTCCCGCCGGCTGCCCGTGGTGGAGCTCGCGCGTCATCTCCTGCCGTGGGCCCGAGGCGGCCTCGCGGTGGTGGTACCGTCCGGAGTGCTGCTCTTCCTCCCCCAGGCGCTCCACCTGGGGACGAGCCCCGTCTTCGGTCTCAAGCTCGCCCTCATCGTGCTCGCCGGGCTCAATTCCCTGCTCTTTCACCGGGGCGTGTTCCGTTCAGTCCAGACGTGGAACACCGAGACGGTGGCTCCTCCCGCCGCGAGAGTCGCCGCCGGGGTCTCGCTCGTCCTGTGGACGGGTGTCATCACCTGCGGCCGGATGCTGGCCTACTTGTGAGCCCCCTCGGGCCTTGGGGACCATGCCAGAAAAGACTTGTATGGAAGCGGCGGGAATCGAACCCGCCGCTGGAGGCTTCCGGCAAGAGCGCTCCAGCGCGGGCCTGCTGTAGCAATGTAGCAAAGCACGTCACAGCGGCTCTCCCGGCCGCATCATCAACCTCGTGGTGGGCTGAGCGCTGCGAGCCGCATCCGCGGGAGGGGTTCTGCTTGAGCCCCTCCCGCGCCCCGCTCGCACCACCCGCTCATCTGTTGACGTTGCCATTGTACAGATTGCCGCCGCCGATCCGGACGCCATCCTGCGCGGTCGTGCCCGTGGTGGCGCTGGTCGCATAGACGACGTAACCCGGGACGCCATGTTGTGCGCCCAGCCTGTGCAGAGGCCGCGCAGCCCCTTGGGTGTACACGCCTGCCCAGGCCGCGCTCCCAAGCGGTGCGCGGCAGGAGCTTGGGCCTGTTGGCTGGGGTGATAGCATCTCGGACATGTCCGACATCCAGACGACGCGGTTCGGCAGGTACGAATTGCTGGAGCGGTTGAACGTGGGGGAATTGTCGATGGGGTACCGGGCCCGCGACACGGCGGCGTCCGGCGCTACCCGGGATGTATTCATCAAGCGGGTGCACGACTACAACGCCGAAGTCCCCGCGTTCGTCGAGATGTTTCTCGATGCGGCCCGCATCGCGGTGGACCTCAGCCACGACAACCTCGTGCGGGTTCTCGACTTCGGACGGGTGGCGGGCGAGTACTTCCTGGCCCTGGAATGGGTGGATGGCCATTCCCTGTGCCATGTGCGGAATCGGGCCAGGGCGCGGGGTCAGAAATGGTTGCCCGCGCCCATCGCCGTGGGCATCGCCATCGAGATATGCCGGGGCATGCACTATTTGCACACGCGGCTGGACGCGCGGGGAGTGCCTCTGGGTTTCGTCAGACAGCACCTCTATCGCGGCAATGTGCTGGTGAGCTTCGAGGGGGAGGTGAAGATCTCCCACTTCGGCATCGACAGGAGGGTGTGGCCGCCGGACGAGGGGAGGTTGAGGGGCAAGGTCGTTTATTTCTCTCCCGAGCAGGTGCTCGGACAGGTGCTGGACGCCCGCTCGGACGTCTATGTCGTGGGCGTGGTGCTGTATCAGATGTTGTGCGGGGGCCTCCCGTTCGGTGTCGGTGAATCCGAGTTCGAGCGGCTTTCCCATGCCGTGGAGGGGCGGCTGGTTCCCGCGCGGGAGTTCAATCCCTCTCTGGACGAGACCCTCCTGGCGATCCTCCAGCGTACGTTGGCCAGAGCACGGGATGACCGGTACCCGACCGCCGAGGCGCTTCAGCAAGCCTTGTCGGATTGGATGAGCACCCAGGCTCCGCTATCCCCCGCCGACATGCTCGAGCAATTCATGAGCGAGCTCTTCCAACAGGGACCCGACACCCACGAGCGCGTAAAGGTTGTCCCGCTTCCGGGGTTCCCCTTTACAAGGGATTGAGGGGGAGCCCGAGCTTCGTGAGGTTTGCCCGAGGCGGAGGCACCAGGGACATAGGCCTACCCTTTTTTCGGGCTGTCCTTCAGAAGCCCGAGCCGCACCAGACTCTCGGCGGTGGCAACGAGGGACTCCTCGTTCGAGCGCGGTGCCCAACCCAGCATCCGCCTGGCCTTTTCGTTGGTGGCGTTTTTCGTCTTGCCGAGCTCGGGCAGGATCTGACGCACCGCGGGGTCTCGCAGCGCGGCGAGGTGCACCAGCCAGTTGGGCAGTTGTAAGGTCGGCACGCGTCTGGCCCATGTGCCCATGCGGTCCTTCAACACCTTGGCGATACCGATGATCGGCATGAAATCGCCCGCGACGGCGAGGAAGCGTTCGCCCTTGGCCGCGGGATGAGCCATGGCGAGGATATGCAAGTCGGCGACATCTCGCACATCGACGATGCCGAAATAGAGCCGCGGGCACCCGGGCATGGCGCCGTCCATCAGGCGTTGCACCATGAGGATCGAGGTTGAGTAGTCAGGCCCCAGGACCGGGCCGAACACGCCCACCGGATTGATGACGGAGAGTTCCAAGCCGCCGCCTTCGTTGGCGATGAAATCCCAGGCCGCGCGTTCGGCCAGGGTCTTCGATTTGACGTAGGGGATGACGTCATCGCCCTGGAGATCCGTCCAGTTCGACTCGTTGAACGGTGTCCCTCGCGGATTCTGGCCATAGCCGATCGCCGCGAACGAAGAGGTCAGCACCACGCGCTTGACACCCGCGGCGCGTGAGGCACGCAGGACGCGCAGAGCGCCTTCGCGCGCGGGCACGAGCAGTTCCTCCTCGTTCTTGGGAATGTTCGGAGGAAAGGGCGACGCCACGTGCAGCACGAACTCGCAGCCGGCGACGGCTTGCGGCCAGCCCGCGTCGTTCTCGAGGTCAGCGGCGACGAAGGACAAGCGATCGCCCGGTTCGGCACCGCCTTGCTTCAACATGGCGCGCACGTCGCCCTCGCGCTCGAGGCTGCGCACCGTGGTGCGCACCTGATGACCCGCCGCCAGGAGCCGTAGGATACAATGACTGCCGATGAAACCCGATCCACCTGTCACCAGGACTGTGCTCATCCTCGTACTATGCAGGACGAAGTGGACCGGTCACCAATCATTCCTGGGGTGATGCCGGCGTTGTTACGCCGCTCGCGTCCAGCTCAGGCGTGGCTTCGAGGCCACCGAGTCCGGAGAAGCCACCTCGTTGAGCGCCCCTCCCATGGCCACCCACGCCTGTCCATCCCAGCGCGAAGCCCGGATGACGACGTTGGGGAAGTGCACCGAGGTCTGCTTGAGCCACGCGATGATGGGGAACCCGCTGGCGTCCAGCGCGAGCGCGAACGTGTCCACGGCATTCTCGCGCGGCGTCCCGTAGTGCAGGTCCACGGGCCCCACTCCGTTGCCGAGCATGAGGAAGGAGGTGTCCCACCGGCGAGGTGCTGCATGTGGATGGAGGACACCGGCTCGTGTGAGGACGCGGCGGGAATCGAACCCGCCGCCGACTGACCAGGCGCGGCGCTGGTAGGTGTGGGCGCCGAAGGCGTCGCGCTGGGCCTGGGTGAGGCTACGTTGCCTTTCCGGGAGGGCGCATGGCTCCGAGGACGAGCTCCCGGAAGAAGCGTGCTCCTTCATCGGCATGCGTGCGCTCGTGCCAGAGCAGGTGCATCTGGAAAGGCGGTGGGGCCACGGGCAGCTCGAGAATCCGCAGGGGCAGGTGTTGGGCGAGTGCCTCCGCCACGAGGCGCGGCAGGCCCGCGAGCAGGTCGGTGGTCGCGGCGACCATCGCCGCCGCGGCGAAGCTGGGCACCACCAGGGAGACGGTCCGCCGCAGACCGTGCTGTTGGAAGAAACCTTCGATGAAGCGGTGCCCCACCCCTGGCCCTTCGATGGAGAGCCAGATGTCCACGTGCCGGAGTTCATTGAAGGCTTGCTTCGACAGCCGCTTGCCCACCTTGGGGTGATCCCGGCGGACCACCATCACCGCTTCGTCGCGATACAGCTCCGCCGCGTGTAGACCCGGCGCGGCGGCCTCGATCGGGCCGATGACGGCATCCACCTGTCCACTGGCGAGTCCGTCGGTGGCCTCGAGCTGGTCGATGCTGACGATCCTCAGCGTCGCGCGAGGCATCCGCGCCGAGAAGGCCGCGGCGATCCGGGGCACCCGGGCAATCTGGTCATTGTCCGAGCACGCCAGCGTGAACATCCGGTCGGTCCGAGCGGGCTCGAAAGGGGCGGCGGCTCCTTCCAGCGCGCCCTGCAACTCCTTCAACGCGGCACGAAGGCGCGGGGCCAGCTCGGTGGCCCGGCGAGTGGGCACCAGGCCGCGCCCATGGCGCACCAGCAGGGGATCTCCCAACAGGCCGCGCAGCCGTCCGAGCGCATTGCTCACCGCCGAGGACGTCACGTGCAGCGACGCCGCCGCCTTCGCCACGCTCTTCTCCTCGAGGACCGTGTGCAGCACGAGGAGCAGGTTCAGGTCGAGGGCGGATAGGTTCATATCGGTGTACGATATGATCACGAATCATCACTGCAGGTGAATCGGTCTCTCCGCATATGAAGCGGTGAACGGAGGCCGAGAGACATGCGCAAAGTGCTGATCGTGGGGGGAGGCATCGCGGGACCCGTCCTGGGGATGTGGCTCAAGCGACTGGGGCTGGAGGTCTCCATCACCGAGGCCCGGCCGACGGCGGCGGTGGGGGAAGGTGCCTTCCTGGGCGTCGCTCCGAACGGGATGAATGCCCTGGAGCCGCTGGGAGTGGCCGCCGCCGTGGCCGCGGCGGGAACTCCGTGTGAATCGTTCCAGTTCATCAATCGCCGGGGAGAGACCATCGGCGCCATTGATCGCAGCGGGGATGTGAGCGCGTTCGGCAGACCCCTGACGATGATCCGGCGTGGACAGTTGAACGCGATCCTGGCGGAGGAGGCCGCCCGGCAGGGCGTGGACATCCGCTGGGGCCAGCGGCTCGTGGCCGTGGACGAGTCCCACCCGAGCCACGTCATTGCCCGCTTCGAGGATGGCTCGGAGTCGTCGGCGGACATCCTCGTCGGCTGTGATGGGCTGCGCTCGCGGGTGCGGTCGCTGCTCCTCCCGGACGCCCCGGCCCCGAGCTTCACGGGGCTGCTCGATTACGGTGGCTTCGCCCGGGGCGTCCAGGTGCCCGTGCCGCCGGGCGTCAACCTCATGCTCTTCGGGCGGCGGGCCTTCTTCGGCGCCTTCGTTACCCCGTCGGGGGAGATCTGGTGGTTCCACAACGGCGCGCCCGGGAGCTCGGACCTCGAGGCACTCCGGAAGCACCCGGATCCCTCCCGGGAGCGCGAGCGGCTCCTGGAACTCCATCGGGAGGATCCGCCGTGGGTCGGCGACGTGATTCGCGCCACGCCGGAACTCCTGGGACCCTGGCCCATCCATGACCTGCACGCGATGCCACGGTGGCATTCGGGCCGGGTCTGCCTGCTGGGGGATGCCGCGCATGCGATGTCTCCGAGCGCGGGTCAGGGCGCGGCCCTCGCCATGGAGGATGCGCTGGTGCTGGCCCAATGCCTGCGAGACATCCCCACCCCGGAGAAGGCCTTCGCCGCCTTCGAGAAGGCCCGTCGCCCTCGGGTGGACGCCATCTTCCGCGCCGCACGCCGCAACGGGAGCGGCAAGGCCGTGAGCGGCGCGGTCTCGGAGTGGTTTCGAGATCGGATGCTGCCCTTCTTCCTGCGGCTCGGCGCCTCCGGCCAATCGAAGATGTACTCGTACCGCCTGGAGTGGAACCAGCCGCGTGCGTGAACGCCTTCCGCCCCCCGGCTCACGCAGTCCGGGAGGCGGAGTCGCCTCGCGATGGAGCTCGGCCACCGCCGGTACCCAACGAACCCGGTGCGGAAAGGACCGCGGCTCCGCTACGCGCGCTCGAGGCTCGCGATGTCGATGACGAAGCGGTAGCGCACGTCGCCCTTCATCATGCGCTCGTAGGCCTCGTTGATCTTCTGGATGGGGATGATCTCGATGTCCGACACGATGTTGTGCTTCGCGCAGTAGTCGAGCATCTCCTGCGTCTCGGCGATGCCGCCGATCATCGACCCGGCCAGGCGCTTGTTCCCGCCGATGAGCGAGAACGCGTGCACGGGCACCGCCTCCGGCGGCACGCCGACCACCACCATGGTGCCCTGGGGGCGCAGCATGCCCAGGTACTGGTTGTAGTCATGCGGGGCGGAGATGGTGTCGATGATGAGGTCGAAGCGGCCCGACAGCTTCTTGAAGGTGTCCGCGTCCTTGGTGACCTCGAAGCCCTGGGCGCCCAGGCGGCGCGCGTCGGCCTCCTTGGTGCGGGACGTGCTGAGCACCGTCACCTCCGCGCCCATGGACGCGGCGAGCTTCACGGCCATGTGGCCCAGCCCGCCCAGGCCCACCACGCCCACGCGGTCGCCCTTCTTGCAGTTCCACTGGCGCAGCGGCGAGTACGTGGTGATGCCGGCGCACAGCAGCGGCGCGGCGGCAGCGGGGTCGAGCCCTTCGGGCACCTTCAGCGCGAAGTGCTCGGTGACGACGATGCGAGACGCGTAGCCGCCGTAGGTCGGCGTCTTCCGGTCCATGTACGTGCCGTTGTACGTGCCGGCCATGCCCCGCTCGCAGAACTGCTCCAGGTCCCGGCGGCACGTCTGGCAGTCGCGGCACGAGTCCACCATGCAGCCGACGCCCGCCATGTCGCCCACCTTCAGCTTCGTGACGTGCTGGCCCACCTGCTTGACGCGGCCGATGATCTCGTGGCCCGGCACCATGGGGAAGATGGCGCCGCCCCACTCGTCACGAGCCTGGTGGATGTCGGAGTGGCAGACCCCGCAGTAGAGGATGTCGATGAGCACGTCATGGGGGCCGACCTCGCGCTGCTCGAACGAGAAGGGCGCCAGCGGCTTTCCAGCGGCGGGGGCGGCATAGGCAGGAGTCTTCGGCATGGGGTTCTCCTTGGGGGTTTTCGTGGCCTGGGGGTCACGCCCCCCAGGTATGCGCTCCGGGAACAGCGGGCGAAACTGGCAGGATCCACATGGGCCATTTAGAAATACTTCAAGATGGCCTTCACCCCGCTCAATGCCCTGAATGCGTTCCTCGCCGTAGCCCGGAGGCGCGGCTTCACGGCCGCCGCCACCGAGCTCGGCATCTCTCCGTCCGCGCTGAGCCAATCCGTCCGCCAGCTCGAGGAACGGCTTGGCGTCCCCCTGCTCACGCGGACCTCCCGGAGCGTGGCGCTGACGGAGGCGGGGCAGCGCCTGCTGGAGAACGCCGGGCCGGCGGTGGACCAGGCACTGGAGGCGCTGAGGACGGCCGCGGTGCAGCCGGGGGAGGTGACGGGACGGGTGCGGCTGACGGTTCCCGCCATCGCGGTGTCCACCCTCATCGCGCCGCTGCTGCCACGGTTCCTCGCGCGCTACCCGAAGGTGGAGGTGGACGTCCGGGTGGAGGACCGCCTGGTGGACATCGTGGCCGAGGGGCTGGACGCGGGGATCCGGCTGACGGAGTCCATCGAGCGGGACATGGTGCAGGTCCGGCTGTCGGATGCGTGCCGGTTCGTGGTGGTGGCCGCGCCCTCGTACCTGGAGCGGAGGGGCACGCCGGAGACGCCGGACGACCTGCTGTCCCATGAGTGCATCTGCATCCGCTCCACCACGACGTCAGGCATCTACCAGTGGGAGCTGGAGCGCGGGACGCGGAGCTGGCGCGTGCCGGTACGGGGGCCCGTCATCACCTCGGACAGCCACCTGCTGCTGCGGATGGCGGAGGCCGGGGTGGGGCTCGCCTACGCGTTCGAGCCCATGGTGACGGAGGAACTGCGGCGAGGCACCCTGCGCGTGGTGCTGGAGCCCTACGCGGCGTTGGTGCCGGGCCTGTTCCTCTACTTCCCCAGCCGCGCGCAGGTATCGCCCGCGCTGCGGGCCTTCGTGGACGTGGCCCGCGAGGCGGCGCCACGGAAGAAGAGGGAGGCCCCGGAAGGCGCACGGGGCCCCGCGAGCCCGCGCCCACCGCGAAAAGTATGACATCCCGGTGGTAGGACGAAGCCAGGTGGGGAGTCCCCGAGGATGCTCGGTGGCTCCCCATCCCACCCAGAGACATCCATCCTCCAGCCACCCCGCTCATTTCCTACACGCGGTAGCGTTCCTCGAAGAACTGGCGCAGGGCTGGCTCGGTCCGTAGCAGGTCCAGGGTCAGCTCCACATGACCAGGCACATAGCCGTTGCCCACCAGGATGGTGACGTCCTTGCCGATGCCATCCGCCCCGAGCGCGGCCGTGGTGAAGCTGGTGGCCATGGAGAAGAAGATGGCCATGCCTCCCGCACGCGTGGCCAGGAGGGTGGCCATCTCGGTGTTTCCCACCGAAGCGCAGTTGACGACGAGATCGCACATCTCTCCGCCGGTGGCCTGGCACACCTTCTCCATCGCCTCGACGGCCTGGGTGGCATCCACGCGCAGTGCCGCGTCACAGAGGCCCAGGCCCGAGAGCAGAGCGAGCGCATCCTCGGATGCATCCAGGGCTATCAGCCGCCCATGTCCGCCGAGGCTCCGGCGGGCCTGGGTGAGGCTGAGTGCCCCGCCCTTGCCCGCCCCCAGGACACCCACGGTCATCCCGGGGCTCACGAACCGGTGAATCAAGGCCGGTGCGCCACAGACATCCAGCGCGGCGAGCGCGAGCGCCTCGGGCAGGTCATCCGGTAGTTTCGCGTAGTGGCCGGTGGCGAAGAGGATGGCGTGTCCACGCACGTCGACCTGGCCGTTGTCCACGTTCACCCGGTCGATTCCCTCGAGCTGGAGGGGCGTGAGGGTGAGACTCACCATGGAGGCAACCCGATCCCCCACCTTCAGCCGCTTGCGGGCTGGATACTTCGGGCCCACCTCCTTCACCCGCCCGATGAGCATTCCGCCCGAGCCTGTCACCGGGTTGTGCATCTTGCCTCGCTCCTGGACGATCTCCCGGATGCGCTGCGCGATGCGCGCCGGATCTCCGCCAGCGGAGTCCCGGAGCTGTTGGAAGGACGCGGCATCGACGTTGAGACGCTCCACGTCGATGAGCAGCTCCGACTCACGGCACGGCAACGAGGGGTCCAACCGTTTCGCCCGCTGAGGCAACACGCCTCGTTCACCGATGACGCGTTTGAGCCCGTAAGGATCTGGAATCACCATGGCGCTCCCCCACTCCCCCCAGGACATCCGGGGGATGGACGACACACGTGGGCCGTCCCCGCGCCACCCGTGCGCCGCTCATGCCAAGCGGGAACGACCCCCGCCAGGAACCGGGGGCGGTACCGCGCCGCGTGTGATTGACCTGTGGGATTTCCGAAGCTGTCGAAGGCGGAACGAGACTGATGAACGGCCCCATTGTGCCTGAGTGTACGCACCAACGCCCGCTGGACGTAGCGCGACTCGACACAGGCACGTCGCCGCCGCCCACCAGCAAGGTGACTTCCTTGCCCACACCTTCCACGGCCAGTGCCGCCGCCGTGAAACTCATGGACATGGAGGAGAATTCGAATACCTCCATCGGCTTCCGACGCCTTCATCCAACTCGGAATGATTGACCTCATGCTTCGGCGCTTCGCCTGACTGCTCCACTTCAACATCCTCTGAGGCTTATGCCGCCCGGGCCAAGAGAGCCAGGCCACTGCCGCGCACCTCATGGGAGGGTGGCCAGGGCCGATGTGTACTTCAAGGGGCTGCGCGGCTTCTCTTCCCGCCTGGCTCACTGCTCGGGCGGGTCACGCAGCAGCAGAAGCCGGCGACGTTGCAGCTCGCGCTGATGCCGAAGCCGCGGGGCGTCTCCCTCGCCTCGCGACCGAGGCCAGCATCTTCGGCGCGAGTGTCACCCCCGCCATCCTCGCGGACCCGGACACGGCGTCCGTCGAGCTGGGCGTGAAGTTCCGCGCCAGCGTCCCGGGCACCGTGGCGGGCGTCCGCTTCTACAAGGGCAGCTCGGCGAACAGTGGGACGCACGTGGGCAGCCTCTGGAGCCGCTCGGGACAGCGGCTCGCGTCCGCGACGTTCACCAACGAGACGGCCACCGGGTGGCAGATGGTGCGCTTCGCCACGCCGGTGAGCATCTCCGCCAACACCACGTACGTCGCCTCGTACCTCGCGCCGCGCGGCCGCTACTCGGCCACGGACAACGCCTTCGCCAGCCAGGGCATCACGAATGGCCCCCTGACGGCGCTGGCCTCCGGCGTGGACGGCGAGAATGGCGTCTATCTCTATGGCAGCGGCGGCTTCCCCACGCAGAGCTACCAGAGCACCAACTACTTCGTGGACGTGCTCTTCTCCCCCACCCCCGACACGGGCGCGCCCTCCGCTCCAGGCTCCCTCGCCGCGGCGCCGTCCACGGCGGGCGCCATCCAGCTCACCTGGACCGCGGCCACGGACGACATCGGCGTGACGGCCTACGTCCTCTTCCGCAACGGCGAGGAGTTCACCACCGTCTCCGGGAACACGCTCACGTACAAGGACGTCGGGCTCGCGGCGTCCACGCTCTACACGTACACGGTGAGGGCCCGTGACGCCGTCGGCAACCTGGGCCCCGCGTCCAATACGGCCTCGGCCACCACGACCTCGGAGCAGCCGCCCCCCGGGCTGAGCCTGCCGCGCGTGCCGTGGGAGGGCGGACCGTCGTACTACGCGCGCTTCCCGGCCATGGCGGGCACGCCGTGGACCCGCGAGGACTTCTTCCCCATCGGCTACTGGGGCGCGTACTCCGACGAGGAGTGGCGCTTCAGCACCGACGCGGCGCACGGCATCAACACGTTCCTCGAGGTGTACAACACCAACGAGAGCTCGGGCGCATGGATGCGGAAGTACGGCATCTGGAACCTCGCCGGCACCGGACTGGGCGGTGAGTCGGTCGGCACGACCTTCCACGACGAGGTGGACATGTGGGGCGGCCCGGGCTGGAATCCGTGGACCGGCTACGTCAACGACGCGGTGTACGACACCTGCGTGCCGGACCAGCCGCACGCCTGCGGCTACTCCGTCTACAACACCCAGTACGAGCAGTTGAACAACCCGAACGCCCTCATCTACGCCAACGTCGGCAAGGGCGCGCTGATGTGGCAGTCGGACGAGGAGCGGGCCACGTTCCTCTCCGGCGCGGACGGGCCGGACCCGCGGGCGAAGTGGCGGCTCGGCGTGGCCACCGGGAGCGTCATCAACGCCAACCAGATCGAGGGCGCGGTGTGGTCCACGCTCATCCACGAGGCGCGCCTCCTCGCGTACTTCTCGCACGTCTTCTCTGACTCCACCGCGAACCCGTCGACCCCGGACGTGCTCAATGACACACGCGCCGCCTACCAGGCCACGCATGACCGGGTGAAGAAGATCAACGCCGAGGTGAAGTCGCTCGCGCGGGTGCTCAACACGCAGTCCTACGTGTGGCAGTTCAACCCGAACCTGAGCACGATGCTCAAGTACCGCGACAACGCCGCCTACGTCTTCGCCATGCAGAAGCGGCAGTTCGCCAGCGGGACGTACACCTACACCCTGCCGCCCGGCCTGCCCGCGAGCGGCACCATCGAGGTGATTGGCGAGAACCGCACCATCCCCTACTCCGGCGGGAGGTTCACCGACTCCTTCGCCGCCGAGTACACGCACCACAAGTACCGCATCCAGGACTGAGAGACCGGACGCGGGCCCGTCCATTCACGAGGGACGGGCCCGCTCGACGGGCGTCCAACGTCAGGCCCCCTTCTGGGCGTGGGCCTTGACCGCCTGCACCTCGAGGGCAATCTCAATCTTCTCGCCCACGAGTACGCTCCTCGCGAGCCCCCAGTCATCGCCCGCGGTTTCGAAGGCCCGCCGGTACGCGCACGATGGCCTCCAGTCCACCGCCTTCGCGATTGCGCAGCGTCAGCGTCGCACCGATCGACTCGGCCAACTGCTGCGCGATCGCCAGGCCAAGGCCGGTGCCGCCGGTATCGCGGTTGCGCGAGTCTTCCAAGCGATAGAAGGGCTCCATCACCTTGCCCAGCTCGGCTTCGGGAATGCCGGGGCCACGATCGCGCACGCGGATCAGCACATCGCCCTTGTCGTCGTTGCCGACGTCCAGCTCGGCTGCGCCGGTATACTTGATGGCGTTGTCGATCAGGTTGGAGACCACCCGGCGCAGGGCATGCGGCCGCGTCGTCACGGGAGCGTTGACGCGGCCGGTGAACGCCACCTGCCTGCCGGTGTCGAGATAGTCGTAGACCAGGCTGTCGAAGAACGCGTTGAAGTCGATCCTGACGGGCGTCTCCGACGCGCCGTGCGCACTGCGCGCGTAGGCGATGCCTTCGCGCACCAGGTGCTCCATCTGCCCGAGGTCGCCGATCATCTTCTCTCGCTCGGGAGACTCGTCCATCGTTTCGGCGCGCAGTTTCATGCGCGTGATCGGCGTCTGCAGGTCGTGCGAGATCGCCGCGAGGATCCGCAGGCGCTCCTGCATGTACCGGGCGATGCGGTCCTGCATGGCGTTGAACGCGGACACTGCGTTGGCGACCTCGACCGGTCCGCCTTCCTGCAGGCGCTCGCCTTCGCCGGCCGGGCTCAGCGTATGTGCGGCGTCGGCCAGTCGCGCCAGCGGTCGCGTCGCCAGGCGTACCGCCGCCCACGTGCACAGCAGCAACAAGCCCAGCTGTACGGCCAGCACGTAAGGCAGCCACTTCGCCAGCGGCATCACCGATGGCTGCACCTCAAGCACCATCGGGCTGCCGTCGCTCAGCTTCAGGTGCACCTGGAACCGCTCCGGATCCGCGGACACGGCGTTCGCCCTGGTCGGATAGCGCGGGCCCAGCGCCATGGCGATCATGCTGGCCATGTCCCGAGAGGTGTCGCTGGCGAGCGGCCCGCCCTCCTGTCCAGGACCCAGCATATAGTGAAAGGTGCGACGCCGCAGCATCGGCAGCCAGTGTTCGCGTTCCTCCGGTGGCAGGCGGTCGAGCAGCTTCACCGCCACCACGACGTCCTGCTCCAGGTTGGTCATCAACATCGAGGTCGCCGCTTCGTAGCGCTCGTAGAACAGCAGGCCGAACGACAGCCCGTGCGCGAGCAGCAGGCCGCTGAAGAGGATCAGGTACAGGCGCGAGGCGATGGTCCTGGGCAGCCAGCGCGACCACCTGCGGTGGCGCGGCGCGTTCATTCTCCTTCACCGACCAGCGTCACCGGCATGCTGAAGACATAGCCCTCGCTGCGCACGGTCTTGATGTAGCTCTGCTCGCGTGCGTCGTCCTGCAGGCGCTGCCGCAGGCGGCTGACCAACAGGTCGATGGAGCGGTCGAAGTGCTCCGCGTCGCGGCCCTGGGTGAGGTTGAGCAGTTGGTCGCGGGTGAGCACGCGGTTGGGATGGTCGAGGAACACGCGCAGCAGGCGGAACTCGGCGCCGCTGAGCGCGACCACGGTGTCGTCGGGAGCGAGCAGGTGGCGCGCGGTGGTGTCCAGGCGCCAGCGCCCGAACGCCAGAATGCGGCTGGCCTCGGTGACCTGCAGGTTGGGCGGCAACATGCGCGTGCGCCGGATCACCGCCTTGATGCGCGCGAGCAATTCGCGCGCGGAGAAAGGCTTGGTCACGTAGTCGTCGGCGCCCATTTCCAGGCCGATGATGCGGTCGGTCTGGTCGTCGCGCGCGGTCAGCATCACCACGGGTATCGCGCGGTGCTTGCCGGCGCGCAGGTCGCGGCACAGCGTGAGGCCGTCCTGGCCGGGCATCATCACGTCCAGCACGATCAGGTCCACGGCGTGGGTGTCGAGCACGGCGCGCATTTCCCGGCCGTTGGCCACTGTCGTAGCGCGCAGCCCGTTCTTCTGCAGATAGTCCGCGACCATCTGCCGGATCTCGCGGTCGTCGTCGACGACCAGGATGTGATCTACGTGTTCCATCTGGTTCCTGGCAGGGGGGAAGTGCCGGAGGCTTCGTCCGTCGCGATTGTGCCACCGCGTCGGGGCGGCGCGATGTCGAACGCGCGGAGCCGCCGGCCGGCCTCGACCAGACGGCGCTTCATGTCACCGTCCAGGCCGGGCAGGGGGGCGCGGTGTAGAGAACGGTTTCGAGGGAGGGGGTCATGACAGGGACTCCAGTGCGTTGGGGGAGGGGACGTTGTGGTAGGAACCGCGGGCGTGTGCCTGCCTGCGCTTGTTCGCCTGCGCCCACTTGCCGACGAGGCGGACGGCGACGGCGGCGCAGAGCATCGAGAATGGAATGGCGTACAGCACGCTCATCGTCGGAATGCGCTTGAAGAACGAGTAGCCGAAGATGGCGGCGATCACCCACATGCCGACGGTGTGCAGACGCTTCCACGAGGCCGCGGTCATGTGCCGCGAGACGACATGGAAGGACGTGATCGCCAGCAACGCGATGAACACGTAGCCAACAGTGCCCGGTGTATTGGTCAACGTGTTGCGGCTGGGCCAGAACTGCGGATTGAGCACGCCGTAGCTGAAGATCGCCATCAGGTGCACAAGGTGCGAGAAGGCGAACGACAGGCCCACGTAGCGGCGTTCGCGCATCAGGCGTCGCGTGAAGTCACTGGGTACCAGCGTGTTCAGCGAGGAGGCGACGAACGCGGCCAGGAACAGCGCGAACGAGGTGCGCGCCGTGGCGCGGATCACCGAGCGCGTGCCTTCGACGGGATCGGCATTGAGCGCCAGGAGCAGCGCCGACATCGCTAGAACCAGCGTGCCGATCAGCCAGAACAGCTTCCAGCCGGTGATGGAGGGGACTTTCGTGTTCATGACAGGGCTCCTTTGGGTTCGAGCGTGCCGAGGACGACGCGCTGTTCGCGTGACTGCCGCAACAGCAGCAGGCCATGCGCTTCGAGTTCGGTGGCGTTGCCGCGGTTTCCGCCGCCAGCGCGGACAGGTGGTCGGGCCCGCTCCAGACGTTGGCCCGCCAGCCGCTGGCCCACGCCGTCGACGCGGGACATCAGGGGCGGGGTAGGCGTGCTGCGGGTGGACATCGCGCTCTCCTCGGGTTGGCGGGCCGTGTGTTCCAGTGGCGCCATTGGGAGGCCGCGAGGTATCGCGCAGATGTCGCGCAACCCGTGGATCTGTCGGGAAAGTTAGCCGCCCGTGGGGCGGATACATTCGGATACGAAGAGGGCGGCCGGAGCCGCCAGGCGCATTGAAACCAGGCGGGCTCGGTCAGGGTGAAGCGGACGCCCGACGGGTGTCAAAGAACTCGAGCAAGCGCGGCGCCCCGAGTGCTCAGCGTGCCGCGGACGACACCCCGCGCGCCGCGGAGTCGATCACGTCCGCGACCGCCTTGGGCTGGGTCAGGAACACCACGTGGCTGCCCTTCACCTCGGTCGTCCGGGCTCCGATGCGCCTGGCGGTCCGCCGCAGCAGCTCCGGCGCGATGGCTCCGTCCTCCGTCGCCACGATGAACCAGCTGGGTCTGGTCTTCCACGCCGCGGTCGTGACCTTGGCCTTGAGGGCGGCCATGGCGATCGGGACCTGTGAGTCGCGCAGGAAGGCGGCGTCCTTCTTGCTCACGTCGCCCGCGAAGCCAGCCCGGAACGTCTCGCCCTTCAGGAAGGCGAATCCGTCGGGTTGCTCCTCGGGCACGAAGTTCGGCGGCGGGGGGACCTCCGCGTATTGATCAAGCGTGGACTGGCCGACCTCGGGCGCAAAGGCGGCGACATAAACGAGGCCCGCGACCTTGGGGCTTTCACCGACCTGGGTGATGACACTGCCTCCGTAGGAGTGGCCCACCAGGATGGCGGGCCCGTCCTGACGGTTCAGGACCCGCTGGGTGGCGGCCACATCGTCTTCGAACGACGTCAGCGGGTTCTGGACGATGCTGACCCGGTAGCCCCGAGCGGTGAGTACATCGTACACGCCGCGCCAGCCAGAGCCGTCGGCGAAGGCGCCGTGGACCAGGACCACGTTCTTGATGGGGGCCGGGTTGCCGGCAGGGGTGGCCGCGGCGAGGCCGGCCACGAGCAAGGCGGCGGCCGAGACGAGGGTACGAAGCGTGAGGTTCATGGTTCTGTCTCCTGTTCGAGAGGGATGGGTTGGTTATCGCGATAAGCAAAATCGTTATCGCGATAAGCAAGTAGGTACACCCGCCGAGTGCCGTTGTCCACCAGAATGTTATCGCGATATCCTTTCGTACGAGAATGAACCGATGAAGTGAGATGTAGGGGTTGAAGGGAAGGAGCTGAGATGGACGAGGTCGAGAGCCCGGCGAGCCTGGACGAGCAGGTCTGCTACGCAATCTATTCCGCGAGCCTGGCGATTCAGCGCGCCTACAAACCGGTGCTGGACGAGTTGGGGATTACCTACCCGCAGTACCTGGTGCTGAACGTGCTCTGGCGCACGGACGAGCAGAGCGTCGGCCGCATCGCGGAGCGTCTCGCCTTGGAGTCCAGCACGCTCACGCCGCTGCTCAAGCGTCTGGAGACGGCGGGCCTGGTGCGCCGGATACGCAATCCCACGGACGAACGGCAGGTGCTGATCGCCCTCACCGAGAAGAGCCGCACCTTGCGGACGCGAGCCGGCTGCCTGGGAGAAAGGCTGCTCTCGGCCTCCGGCATGTCGATGGACCGGCTGGACCGGCTGAATGCCGAGGTGCGCGAGCTCCGCGACAGCATCTATCGCAGCATCGGTGGCTGGAGCCCGGGCGGCGACTAGGCTGCGGCGCGCACGTCTGTCGCAACGAGCTCTTTGGCACCTTTCCCGGGACACCTTTCCCGGGCTCGTCGCGCGGCCCCTTCGGAGGCGATGGGCTGGTGCTCACCACCCGTGCTCGCGGGCATTGCCATGTCATGGAAAACATCAACGAGGGCTGGAAGTTGGAGTTCATCGTCTTGAACGCGTCCAACACCTGGCTGAAGACCCTGGGGACGACCCAGGTGAACCTGCCCGGTATCCAGCCTGGAAGCGCGGCCTCCACGAAGAGCTTCAGCGCGGCCCACGGGCTGAGCGCGGACACCGGCTACAAGCTGCTCATGGGGCGTGGAGACGCGGGGATCACGCGGCGCATCGTTTTCCTGGTTCATCCACTTTTTAAGGTTTTAGCTGTTTTTCTTTACGAACTCGATTTCCCGGTGTCATGCTCCCAGAGACCCCGGTTCAGGGGGGTCCTGACTCTGGCAGCGCGTCTGCGGCTTCCTTCCGCTCCGATGCCGGGCTCAGCGGATCGGCCTTCGCGCGCCGCGTCACGCGCATTCCCATTCCGGGAGGTTGTCTCATGTTCGCGTCTCACCGCCGCCGAGCGAGGTTGCTCGCGACCACGTTGCTCTCCACAGTGGCCGGGGTCGGCCTGTCGGCCCTGCCCGCTCACGCCGCCCTCGGGTCCGTCACCAGTGCCTCCCTCTCGGGTGACACCCTCACCCTCACCGTCGGCGGCGACAAGCTCCTTATCCAGGCCCTGCGCCCGGACATCGTCAAGGTGGACTACCGTCCCGGTGGCGTCGCCGATCCCCCCACCGCCGTCATCGATCCCGCCAAGACGTGGGCCACGGGCAACATCACCTCCGCCGACATGGCGTCCAATCCCATCGTGGTCACCACGGCGCAGCTGACCGTGAAGATCAGCCGGAATCCCGCCCGCCTCTCCGTCTTCGACGCCACGGGAGCGCTGGTGCTGAGCGAGCAGGCCGCCGAGGGCGTGTATGCGGACGGGGTGAAGTTCAACCATGGGTCCGGACAGGCGTTCTACGGCATCACCGGCAACCCGGTGCCCTGGGCCGAGAAGGATCCCAAGCAGAACCTCGCCGAGGGCATGCAGCGCAACGACGGCGGCCGGGTCAGCGCCAACATGCAGGGGGACGGTGGGGCTCCGCTCGCCTTCACCAGCCGTTATGGGTTGCTGGTGGACTCCATCGATGGGGACTTCGCCATCACCGACACCACCCTGGAGTTCAGTGGCGTGTCGACTCGCAACGTCGCGTACTACGTCCTGGTCGGTCCGCCCCGGCAGGTGATGGCGGGCGTCGCGGAGATCTCCGGCAAGCCCGCCCTGTCACCCAAGTGGGCCCTGGGGTTCAACAACAGCGAGTGGGGCACCACGCAGACGGAGGTCATCTCGATCGTCCAGGGCTACCGGGATCGGAAGATCCCCCTGGATGCCTTCACCCTGGACTTCGACTTCAAGGCCTGGGGCGAGGACGACTACGGCGAGTTCCGGTGGAACTCGACCTCCGCCAGCGGCAACGTGCACCCGAACAAGTTCCCCAGCGGGGCGGCCGGGACGTTCGCCCGGGACATGGCGGCCAGGGGCGTCATGTTGATGGGGATCATGAAGCCCCGGGTGATCGTCGGGAAGGCGGGCGGAGGCACCACGGTGCAGGGACAGTGGGCGCGCACCAACGGCTGCTTCTACCCGGGCCTGGCCGATTACATGGAGTACTTCTCCGGCCGGCCCGCCAACGACGTCGACTTCTCCAAGCAGACGTGCCGTGACTGGTATTGGCAGCACTCCCGGACGCTGTTCGACTCGGGCATCGCGGGCTGGTGGAACGACGAGGCCGACGAGGCGAACGGGACGCTGTTCAACAGCCTCCAGCACTTCAACATGCAGCGGTCGCTGTATGACGGGCAGCGGGCGGTCTCGGACCGGCGGGTGTTCTCGCTCAACCGCAACTTCTACCTCGGCGCCCAGCGCTACGGCTACGGCATGTGGTCCGGCGACATCGAATCCGGGTTCGGCAATATGGCCGAGCAGCGCACCCGCATGCTCTGATGTTGAATGGCGTGCGCACCCAGATCACCCTGCCCGTGACGGCGGACTGGAACTCCTGGTCGACCTACACCGCGCGAATCCCGCTGAACGCGGGCACCAATACCCTCGCCTACGTCTACGGCTCGGGAGACTCGGGCCACGTCAACCTCGACTCCCTGACGATCGCACCGCCCCCTCCCCCGATGCTCGTGCTCGAGGCGGAGGACGCGGCGCTGTCCTCGGGCGCGATCGCCCTGAACGACCACCCGGGCTACTCCGGGCGCGGGTTCGTCGCTGGGTACTGGAACTCCGGAGCGACCACCGCGTTCACCCTGCAGGCCAGCACGGCGGGCACCTACTCCGCGACCCTGAAGTACAGCAACGGCAGCGGCTCGGCCCAGACGGTCTCCATGATGTTGAATGGCGTGCGCACCCAGATCACCCTGCCCGCGACAGCGGACTGGAACTCCTGGTCGACCTACACCGCGCGAATCCCGCTGAACGCGGGCACCAATACCCTCGCCTACGTCTACGGCTCGGGAGACTCGGGCCACGTCAACCTCGACTCCCTGACGATCGCACCGTAGCGGACCACGGGATGCTCGTCCTCGCCCCCGTCACCGCATGGCGGGGGCCCTCCGCTAAAGCCAATTGGAAGGATCCCCCCAGCCTCGCAGGGCGGGAGTGCCAACCGGGGCAAGCCCCTACCCGCCCGCGCTCGTCCCCGGGGACTGCGTGCTCGCCAGCCATCCCCCGCCGAGCGCCTTGGAGAGACAGACGACGACCCGTGGGCCCCCCGTCCATACCGAGTCTCGTTGCGTGACTTGAGTCCCGCGTTCGAATCCTTTGACACCATCTCCGGCGCCAGGTTCCGCCGTGAGCACCTTTTTCCGTCGTGGCTACCCCCGCACTTTTTTCGGCTCCACGTGGGACAGGCGTCTCGTTTTCTCGTCCTTTAGGAGAACCCACGCTGGCGCTGAATTCCGGCGTTCACCCCGCGGAGATGCTCGTGACCAAGAAACTGACGTGTTCCTGGGTCGTTCCATTCGCCCTCCTGGGCCTGGCTGGATGTGCCAAGCCCGGTTCCGACGAAGCGCCCGCTCCCGCTTCCGAGGACGCTCGCGTGACGGCGTGGGTGCCCGGGACGCCGGTGCCCGCCCAGGCGCACGCCGAGGGAACGGAGCACACGATGGAGATGGACTGGATCCGCCGGGACGGTTCGATCGATGACCTGACCGACCACTCGGCATTGATCGTCAGCGGCCGGGTGGAATCCACGCGCTACGACGTCGTCCGCGCCTGGGCGCAGTCCAAGGTGGAGGGGCAGCCCACCGGACCGGAGAGCGGCATCTACTCCGACCTTCCGGTGACCATCGCGACCGTGCGGATCGGCGACATCGCGCGCTCCTCGCAGGAGCTCAAGACCGCCTCGGGCGGCACGGTGGCGCAGGGCTCCACCGTGGAGATCATGTTCCCGGGCGGTCTGCTCTCCGACGGATGCACGATCGCGCCGCAGGACAGCTCGCTGCCGGCGGTGGGCGCGCAGGCGGTCTTCTTCCTCGTCCCGCCGGGGGGCACCGCGCCCCTGGCCACGCGCTCCATGGAGGGCATCTACTCCGTGACCGGCGGCCCGCTGGGCCAGTTCCAGGTGAAGGACGGCCTCATCCAGGACGCGGGCTCGCAGCGTCACGCCGCCGCGACCGAGGGATACGCCGGCAAGCCGGTCAGCGCGCTGCTCGAGCGGGTCGCGTCCCGCGCGAAGGCCGTCCAGTACCTGGGCCCCGACCTGCCCAAGCTGGCCATGTTGGATGAGCGCCCCTCGCAGGGGCCGTCCGCCCAGAGCTGGTGCGGGATTCCGCTCTTCCCCCACAAGTGGTGCCGCAAGCCCACGAACATCACCTTCACGGACTACTCCAGCTCGAAGTGGCCCGTCGGCGACGGCATGAACGAGTGGATGTACAACAACTACAACAACAGCCTGTACCTCCACTGGCGCGCCAGCGGCACGTCCGACGTCATGGTGTACGAGGCCAATTACGGCGCCACCGGCTGGTACGGGTACGCGAACTACAACGCCGCCAGCGCTACCTGCATGGCGAGCGCCACCATCAAGTTGAACACCTACTACTACTCGGGCTGGCACTACGGGAAGACGGTCTCGACCCACGAGATCGGGCACGTCCTCGGCCTCAATCACCACAAGGATTGCAACTCGATCATGTATTACAACCCCACCGCGTGTGCGGCCAACATCACGACCTGCGACATGCAGGCGGTGGCGGAGCGCTATCCGTACTGAGCGCGGTCTGAGGACAAGCTGAACCAAGCGCGCCTCCCGGCTCCTGGCCGCGGAGGCGCGTGTACGTTCCGCGGGGATACCTGGACGTGTCTGGGTGAGCGCGGGCCTGGTGGGGACACGCGCGGGAGGGGCTGGTGCCAGAAGTCCGGCTGCGGGGGCCCGCGCGCTATCGCCAGCGGCGGCACGTCGGACGCATAGCGGTGATGAAGCGGCTGGCCAGCCACGTGCGTGGAGGCCCACCGAGCCCTGACTTGCGGCGGCGCGGACGTGACCGCCGAAGTGGGGGGGAGTGGGAGATGGAGAACATCGGCATCGACGTGCACAAGCGGGACAGCCAGGCTGGTTATCAGACGACTTCTAGCCTGCCGAGTGGTACGACGAAAACCGACCCTCAAAGCGCGGCCTGCGCAGGAGAATCGTATGAGTCTTCTGGTGCTATGTGAGTTCAGAGCACGGACCGACGGAGAGGCAGAGTTCCTGCGGGTGGCGCGGGCATTGGCATCCGCCGCTGCGACCGAGCCGGGAACGTTGCGCTACCAGTGGTTCGTCACGCAGAGGCCCGGTCATTATTCGATAATTGAGGAGTACGTCGACGCTGACGCGGCCGAAACGCATAACAACCATGTGGATTCACTGCTCCGCGAACTCTTTGCGGTGGCTGACCTGGTGTCGGTGTCATTCTACGGGGAGCTCAACCAGTACTTGCGCGAGTGGATTTCCGGCCGCGAGGGAATTGCAGTCAATCTGCCGTTGTGACGTCGCCCGAGCCGCTTGAGGTGCTCGGGCCGGGTATGCGGGTGCTGCGCCCTCACCACTGCTCGAGTTCTTTGACACCCTCTCGGACGCAGCTCGCGTGGTGTTGAGAGCCGGGCCGCAGTTGCCCACAGGCCCAAGCCGACCCTCCTCGGCCCCTCTGCACCAGCCCGCCCCCTCAACAGTCCTTCTATTCGCCCTATGCGTCGGCCCGGGCTTGGACGAACGGTCTTGTTACTTCCTCTTGATCCGGAACGAAGAGGTGAGATCGTTGAAGTTGTGCTGCACCAGGTTCGGGATGTCACAACCACACCCCAGACCACTTCCGCCGAAATTGATGTCGTTGAACAAGGTGAACTCGAAGCCGGGGCTCACCTTGACCGAGGAGATGCGGTCGTTCCATTGCGTCCCGACCCAGGAGCTGTCGCTGGTCGCGCAGAAGCTCTCGCCCTTGTAGTCGATGTCAGAGTAGAAGCAGACACCAGTGGTCGTGCCGCCGTAGATGGCGCGGATGGCCCCGAGGTCGCCAGCGGTAAAGGTGTTGACGCGATCGTTGCCAACCCACTCCGGCGGAAAGCCATTCTTGGGAACGTAATCCCAACGGCCATTCACGAAGTAATTGCGGTAGTGCATCATCGACTCGAAGTCGTATGCTCCGATGGGCGTGCCCGCCGATCCCCAGTCAATGGCGTTCTGGCTGCCGCCCGCGTTGACGGTGACCCATGTATCGCGGTCTTGGCGCACCTGCTCATGCGCCAACCCGACAGCGTGGCCGAGCTCGTGCCGGGCGGGGTTCACGCCGCAGCCGTTGCCCAGCGACAAGTCCTGCCGTCCTCCGATCTTGCCGACGTAGCTCCAACACCCGTCGCCGGTGATGATCCGAACGTAATCGGCCTGGTTGGTTCGGGGAACCCAGCGGATGGAGGTCTTCGCGTCGTAGTCGGCCTTGGCGCCCTCGAAGGCCGCACGCGTTGCCGCCGACGCGGCGGGATCGATCTCGTACGGAATCACACCCCCTGGCCACTTCTGACCGTTGGCGTTGACGATGCCAGAGCCCATGGCCCTGACTCGCGATTCACCATCCAGTGTCAACAGCACCTGTTTGTCCGCGCTGAGCACCTGCGTGCCAGAGACCTGGCCGATCACCTGGTCGCCGACAAAGGCATAGTCGCCCTTGAGCACCGCCGTGACGGGTTCTTTCAGGCCGGCCAGCCGCACCTGGAAGGACTGGCCTTTCGGGTACTGTGAATTGTACACGGCGTCGTTTTCCAACTCGCTCTCGTGCTCCGTTGCCGCCTGATCTCCACACGCGGTGCTCAACAAACCCAAGGCAAGAAAAGCCGTGTGACGCATTGCACGATTGAACATTTCGCCTCCTTCAGGCTGTGCGGTTCGGCGAGTCGCCTCGAGTGCAGGCCACGCACCTTCTCGAACCATTTGCCACTACAGAGGCAACAACTGGCACAATCGGGTTAAACGAACAATAATGGCCAATTCTCCCAGAAACGTCATAATTGATTTATCTGATTCCTTGGAAACTTTTACTTGAGGGCTGGGAGTGGGCCTGGCGGTTTGGAAGGCCTGTGAGGAAGTCCTGACGCGTGGCGACATACCCCCATGGCCCGGGCTCCTCTTGAAATGCTCGGGCCGGGCATGCGGTTGCCGCCCCCTCACCACTGCTCGAGTTCTTTGACACCCTCTCGGGCCACCTTCAGTTGCCTGCTGTCCTGGCTCCGGCCTGGGGGCCAGCGCAGCAGGAGCTCTGGGAGTTACTCACAGCGGAGGCACGCACCCTCTCGAGGAGCCCGAGGCAGGGCGGGTCGCCCGACCCTCCTGGCCAGGCCTCCCATCCCGCCTATGCGCCGGACAGCGGATGTCGAGTGTTCCTGCGCGGTTGGGAACGCGCGCAGCTCAGCGCTGCTTGTTCTTCTCGTCCCAGAGCATGGGCTCCCAGAGCTCCACCTTGTTACCGTCCGGGTCCATGATCCACGCGAACTTGCCGTTCTCGTGGCTCTCGGGGCCTTTGACGATTTGCACCCCCGCCGCTCGAAGCTGAGCGAGCAGCTCGCCGAGGTTGTCGACGCGGTAGTTGATCATGAACGGCGCGTCGAACCAGTCGCTGTCCTTCGCCGCGACATTCCACACCGTGAGGCCCTTGTCCTCGGCCTTATCCTCGGGCCACTTCAGAATGGCGCCGCCCCAGGGCTCGAGCTGAATGCCGAGGTGACGCTGGTACCATTCGGACAGCGCCTTGTCGTCCTTGGTCGATTTGAAGAAGATGCCGCCGATGCCGGTGACTTTTGCCATGGCGGCGGAGTGAAGCCGGACGGCACGGCCACGTCAACGCTGAGCAGGCAGGCGACCAACCGGCCAGAGCCGCGAAGGGCCAGCGGTCTACGCCACCGCAGAGCCAACAGGCCCAGTCCCCTACCGCGCCCCCATGGCATCGGCCGTGCGCTCGCCGTCGCCATCGTCGCCGAGGCACGCATCCCCGACACCGCACACGCGTGGGCATTCCCGCCTCGCCGCCCACGCACTTGAAGAATATCTCGCCCCTCCAGCCGTAATACCTCGACTTGCCCCGCGCGATCGTCACTGCACGGCGCGCGCGAACTGGCCCGGGGTGAGCCCGGTGATGCGCTTGAAGTGCCGGTTGAGCTGGCTCTGATCGTAGAGCCCCACCCGGAGCGCGACCTCCGAAGGGGTCAGCCCCTGGGTCAGCAGCCCCATGGCCCGGGAGATGCGCAGGTGGGTGAGGTACGCGTAGGGCGGCATCCCCACCTCTTCCCGGAAGGCTCGGCACAGGTGGAACTTGTCCAGTCCCGCCAGCCTGGCCAGGGCTTCCAGCGTGATGCCCTGCTCCAGGGCATCGTGCAGCGCCTCGCGCGCCCGGCGGACGGGCCCGCGAGCGCGCCGCTCCGGCTCGTCGGTGTCACCGAAGCACGTGGCCAGCGCGGAGAGCGCCTCGGTCAGCGCCGTCTGGAGCTCCAGTGTGTTGGAAGGCTCCACTCTGTCCTCGCCCAACAGGGCATGGAGACGGACGAAGGGGGCCGCCATGGGCTGCTCGCGTTCGAACTGTACCCGCCGCAGGTGGGATGAGGCCGGATGGCCCAGCGCCTCACGGGCCTCGGTGACGAGCGCCTCATCGAAGGAGATCACCTGGAAGCGGGAAGGACCCTCGCGGCGCAGATCGCGGTGGACCTGTCCGATCTGCTTGAGGTCGAGCGTCCCGGGAGTGGTGGACCAGACCCTGCCACGGCTGCACCACTCCGCTCGGCCCGAGTACGTCAGCGTCACCGAGAAGCGCTCCTTCACGGAGCGCCACAGCCGCTCGTCGGTCCTGTAGCGCACCACCCGCAGGCCCGGGCAACTCGGGGGCAGGAAGACCCGGATGGAGTGCGGGCCATCGGAGACGGCGCGAAGGGAAGGGCTCACGCCTCGATGCTACCGCGAGCCGCCACCGTGGCTTGGGCGTTCTTGGCGGGACATGTCCGCCAACAATGCCCAAGCCCGCCGAGCGTCCACCCTCTACTCCTTTGCCCCGCAACCCCAGGGAAGGAGTTTCTCCGTGCGGAACGAAGACAAGGTCGTCGTCATCACAGGTGCGAGCAGCGGAATTGGTGAGGCAACCGCGCTCCTGCTCGCCGAGCGCGGTGCGAAGGTCGTACTCGGCGCGCGCCGATTGGATCGCCTCGAGGCACTCGCGGACCGTATCGTGAGAGCGGGGGGCGAAGCTGCCCATGCACGCACGGACGTCAAACGGCGTGACGAGCTGGCCGGCCTCGTCAGGTTGGCATGTGAGCGGTATGGCAAGCTCGACGTTCTCGTCAACAACGCCGGCATCATGCCGGTTTCTCCCCTCGACGACCTGCGCGTTGGGGATTGGGAGGAGATGATCGACATCAACATCAAAGGTGTTCTGTATGGCATTTCCGCGGCACTGCCTGTCTTCCGCAAGCAGGGTTTCGGGCATTTCGTCAACATCGCTTCCACAGCAGGGCATCGCACCGTGCCGAACCAGTCTGTCTATTCCGGCACGAAGTTCGCCGTGCGCGCCATCTCCGAGGGCTTGCGCCAGGAGGCCGGCGACAAGCTGCGCGTGACGATCATTTCGCCTGGCATCGTCCGGACGAACTTCGCGGATGGCGTGGCGAATCCGGAGGTGAGAGCCCAGCTCGCCGCCACCCGAGACAAGCTCGCGATGCCGCCGGATGCGATCGCCCGCGCCATTGCGTTCGCGATCGAGCAGCCGGCCGATGTCGATGTGAACGAGATCGTCATCCGTCCCACCGCGCAGGTGTGACTCCGCCTCTCCGAGCGGGTCTGTCCATGACGCCTACCACACGTCCGGGAAGGAGAATGACCCGCTCAGCACGGCCGGGTTGCTCAAGGTGTGCACAGCATGCAAGAAGTCCTCGGCCGCGCGCAGCAGCATCGGCGTTTCCTTCAGCGACGGCATGAGCGCCACCACCATCGTGACGGGCATGCCATCCGCCCTCAATTCGAACGAGAGGAGGTAGCGTCGACGATATGCAACAGCGGCAGCTCGCTGCGCTGTTCCACCATCTCGGCGACTTTGTGCATGGTGTTGGTACAGAGAACAATGGCCTCCCGCCCGCCCGCTTCAGGGAGATCGCCGCATCGGCCAGCAGGGTTCCTGCTTTCTCCCAGTCGCCCTGCGACTGACACATGGGCCGCTCACACCCGGCGGATGCGGGTGCCGATCTCTTCCAGGCGCCGCACCATGTAGGCCGGGTCGATGAGGACGTGCGGGAGGTAGAGCCCCGGCGGCACGGGGGGGCCGCCCGCGAGGCCGAGCAACCGCTCGAGACCCACGGCGACGCACTGGGCTGTCACGGGCGCCTGACCCGCCGGATGGACGAGCTCGTAGCGGACGCGTCCCGTCGTTCCATCCCACCGCTGGCCCACCAGCTCGATGATGATTTCCGTCGAGAAGGGCTCGCCGCGCTTGCGGGTCGCCGACTGCCCCACCGCGAGGTCGAACCGGATGGACCGGGCGTCGGTCGCCCCGGCGAGGCTCATGAGGTCGAGCGGCGCGTAGGCCTGGACCCGCAGCTCCGCTCCGTCCACGCCCACGAGGGTGCGTGCCGCGTCCTCTCCCTGGACCCAGCGCCACTTGCCGTCCTCGAGGCGGAGGGCGCTCGCCGTGACCTTCGTCATGCGCTCGAAGTCGGCATACGCCGCCGGTCCACCCATGTCCTCCTCATCGAGAACGGCGGCGATTTCGATGGCCTCGAGGGTCCGGAACTCCCTGGCGAAGTGCAGGGCCGGCAGCGTGGCGGCTCCCGCCAGCCAGAGGCTGTCCATGAGGATGGGCGCACTGCCAGGTCTGGCGACGTAGAACCCCACCTCCGGCCCGATTTCGAACAGGGCCGTCGAGATGCCGAGATAGGCCGCCCCCCTGGCCTGCGCGTACCGCAGCGAGTTGAGGGTGTCGTCCTTCAGGAACATGGCGATCGCACTGAAGGACTTCCCGGCAGGCAGGCCCAGGTCGGGTCGCTCCAGGTCGAGCCTCGCGGTATCCGCGCCGCCCACCTCCCTGGCGACGGCGTCGGCCCGGGCCAGGTCGCGTCCTCCAATCGTGATGGGCAGGCCCGGTTGGAGCCGGCGGAGCATCTTCGCGGCCTGGGAGCCAACGAGGCCGGAGCCTCCAATGATGAGGACGGGCTGCTGCGTGTTCGCGGACATGGTGGGAGGGCTCCTCTGCATGGCGGGGCGGCGGCGTGGCCGGAATGGGTCGCGCCCATCCCGCCCGGGCTCCTACCTTTAGTAAGTTACCGGCAGTAGGTTCGCCACGATTTGTTCGTAGGGAGGGCAAGGGGCGGCGAAGCGGCTCGTGCTCCGCGCCTGGCGGCGCGCTACAGTCACTTGACACCGGTTCAGGTGCGAGCCGCGTTGCCATGAGCGAGACATCCAGCAAGAAGCTGCCGAAGGCCCAGAGGCGCGACCAGTTGCTCGACATCGCGCAGACCATCGTGCGCGAGGAGGGGACGGATGCGTTGACCCTCGGCCATCTCGCCGAGCGTGCCGGCGTCAGCAAGCCGGTGGCCTACGAGCATTTCAAGACACGTTCCGGGCTGCTCATCGCGCTCTACGCGCAGATAGACGCCCGGCAGGTCAAGGTGCTGCAGGAGGCGCTCGAGCGCACACGGCGCCGGCTGGAGGACGTCGCCCGCGTGGTGAGCCGCGCCTACATGAATTGCTACACGTCGGTGGGTCCGGAGTGGCATGCCATCTCGGCCGCGCTGAAGGGCGACGAGGAGATGGAGGCCTTCCAGCAGGAGCTGCTCGACAGTTACGTGGCCCTCTATTGCGAGGCGTTCGCGCCCTACACGAACCTGTCGAAGGAGGAACTCCACCTGCGCTGCGTCGGAATCATCGGTGCGGCGGAGGCGATTTCGCGGGAGATGATTCGAGGCCGCGTCGAGGAGGCCAAGGCCGCCTCGACCCTGGCCGCGCTCATCATCCGCGGGCTCTCCACATAGGCGCCCCGCGGAATCCCTCTTCCAGAGGGAGAGGGGGCCTACACAAATCGTCAGGAGATGCCGATTGAACACAGCCGGGCAGACGCGAGTGGAGTGAACCATCCGCAGATGCGCCGATTCGAGCTGAGGGCTCGCCCTCCCAAGGGGACGGAGTCCTCGTATCTATTCATCCCTGGGCGAACACAAGACACAGCCCATGGGTCGCAACATGAAGTTCTACGAACTGAGCTACGGTGTCTATCCGCGACGGGTGAGCATCTATCTCGCGGAGAAGGGACTGACCGGCATCGTGCGGATTTCCCTTCGCGCGGACTCGTCCCATACCCCGCGCAAGAGCGGCAACATCATCGACCTCTACACCACGTTCCCGTGGAAGGCCCTCTGCGCCGAGGTGGTGAAGCTCAAGGTGCAGCGCCACGAGCGAGGCCAGTTCGCCCGGCTGCCGCTGGCGGCTTCAGCGGAAAAAGAAGACCCCGGCTCGCCTGATGGCGCCCGGAGCCTTGCTACATCCCTTGCCACAGCCTCCCGGAAAGCTGAGTCCTTTCCGGGAATTCCGGAGTGGAGGCGGCGGGAATCGAACCCGCCGCCCCTCGTGAGCAAGGCCCGGTTTGTCAGGCGAGGACCTGGCCACCCGTGACGCCGAGAATCTCCCCGTTCACGTAGCGCGACTCGTCCGAGGCGAGGAACACGAACGAAGGCGCCAGCTCCACCGGCTGCGCCGGCCGGCCCATCGGCGAGCTCTTGCCGAACGACTTCACCTTCTCCGCGTCGAAGGACTGCGGAATCAGCGGCGTCCACACGGGGCCCGGCGCCACCGAGTTGACACGGATGCCTCGCTCGATGAGCTCCTGCGCCAGCCCCTTGGTGAAGGTGACGATGGCGCCCTTCGTGCTCGCGTAGTCGAGAATGCCCGGGTTGGGCTGGTACGCCTGGATGGAGGCCACGTTGATGATGGAGGCCCCGGACTTCATGTGCGGCAGCGCGTAGCGCACCAGGTGGAACATCGCGAGGATGTTGGTCCGGAAGGTCCGCTCGATGCGCTCGGCCGTGAGCTCCTCGAACTTCTCCACCGACTTGCCCTGGAAGGCCGCGTTGTTGACGAGCACGTCGATGCGGCCAAAGCGCTTCACCGTGTCCTCGATGATGCGGCGGCATACGGCCTCGTCCGTCAGGTCGCCCTTGAGCGAGAGCACCTGGTGGCCCGAGTCCTCCACCACGCGCCGCGTCTGCTCGGCGTCCTTGTCCTCATTGAGGTACGCGAAGGCCACGTCGGCCCCCTCGCGCGCGAAGGCCAGGCACACCGCACGGCCAATGCCGCTGTCCCCTCCGGTGACGAGTGCCACCCTGTCCTTCAACCGGCCCAGCCCCTTGTACGACGTGAGGCCGTAGTCCGGCTCGGGTGTCATCTGCGCCTCGATGCCCGGGTGTGCCTGCTCCTGGCCGGGCAGAGGGGGCTTCACTCCTGCGTCACGGGGATTCTTCTGAGCCATGTGGGGGTGTCCTCCAGTTGCCTACCCCGCCCACGGTGGGGAGACTGGTGGACCCCGGCAACCACCGCCCGGACGACCCTCGGCCGCAAGCACGGCGGGCGGGCTCAGGGGATGACCGAGACCTCGAAGTCCTCCGAGTGGAAGAGGCCTCCCTGGCAGCCGGCCACCCCCTCGCAGGTGAGCACCTGGGCGTTGGCGGTGCCACTCAGGCGCAGGTAGTACGCCCCCTCCACCGTGGTGCCGCGCACGGAGATGCGGGCCGCGTTGCCCTCCTGCTGGACCTCGAGCGCGGCCTCCGCGCCCCCACTGGCCGGGAAGAGGCTGGCCTGCACGGGCGCCGCGAGCGTATCCGTCTCGGGCAGCCACACGTAGGTATGCGTCTGTCCGCGCCGCAGCGTGCCCGCGGTGCCACCGCTGCGCAGCAAGCGCCGCTTCGCCTTGGCATTCTCGAGCACGAGCACCACCGAGTGGGTGTCGTCCTGGAGGATGACCCGCAGGTCCTCCGTGGGCTCCTCGTTCCACTGTCCCGGATCGAAGTCGAAGGTGACGCGCGGCGCCTCGCAGACCTCGCGTCCCCCCACGCCCGTGTCGGGCACTCCCCCGGGCTCCAGCTTCATGGGCTGGCCGTTGAGGGTCGCCGTGACGTTCCCCGTGAGCCGGGCGCAGATGTCTCCGGCGGAGAAGATGGCGGTGAAGCGGTGCGCCCCCAACGTCGAGGTCTCCCGTTCCAGGGAGTCCACGTCCGTGAGGGTGAACTGCAGGGTGCGGTCCTTCAGGTCCGCGAGGGTGACGGACTCGGCCACGGTGCGGCCACAGCCGGCGAGCCCCAGCGCGGCCACCGCACCCACGACGCAACGGAGAGACGAGGCGGAAGGCATCGGCCCCACCCTACCACCACCCTTCACAATGGCTCGGTTCATGACGCCCCCTCCTCCTCCTCCCGGACAATCAGGCGCCTTTCCTTGATGGGCTCGCCTCCCGGGGCCAACATCCCCCCGCGGACAACGAGGAGGCAACGTGGCGGGCCGTGTGCTCCACCTAGCGGCGGGAAATCTGTACGGAGGCGTGGAGAGCTTCCTCGTCACCCTGGCGAGGGCTCCCCGGCGTCTCGAGCACCGCTTCGCCCTGTTCTTCGAGGGCCGTCTCGCCTCGGAGCTGCGCGCCTCCGGGGCCTCCGTCGATGTCCTCGGCCCGGCCCGGCTCGGCCGCCCGTGGACCCTCGTCGCTCCACAGCTCCGGCTTCGCCGCCTCCTGTCCTCCTGGCGCCCCGACCTGGTGCTCGTCCACTCCTCCTGGCTCAGGGCCGCCGCCGGCCCCGCACTGCTCGGTCACCGGCAGGCCCTCTTCCTCCACGGCCCGGTCGACCCCCGCTTCCCCTTGGATCGGCTCCTCGCGTGGCTGCCCCCGGACGCGCTCCTGTCCAACTCGGCCTTCACCGCCTCCTCCGCGTCCACCCTTCTGCCCGGGCTCACCCCACTCGTCACCGGCTGCCCCGTCGAAGACCGCGCTCCAAGAGAGCCCGGCGCGAGGCACGCCGTCCGCCAGGAGCTCGGCCTCGCCGAGGACACTCCCGTCATCGTCCAGGTGAGCCGCCTCGAGGCCTGGAAGGGCCAGGAGTTGTTGCTGGACTCACTCGCGCGGCTGCCTCGCGCGGCGGACTGGGCTTGTCTGGTGGTGGGCGGCGCTCAGCGCCCCGAGGAGCTGGCTCTCCTGGCCCGCCTGCGGGCTCGCGTGGAGACCCTGGGGCTGTCCGGCCGGGTGAGATTCCTCGGCCAGCGCTCCGACGTCCCCAGGTTGCTCGCCGCCGCTGACATCTTCTGCCAGCCCAACCTCGGTCCCGAGCCCTTCGGCATCGTCTTCGTCGAGGCCATGTACGCCGGCCTGCCCGTTCTCACCACGGACATGGGCGGTGCCCGGGAGATCGTCGATGCCTCGTGTGGCGCCCGGGTTCCTCCCCGGCCGGATGCCGTCGCCGAGGTGCTCGCTCGCTGGTTGGATGACCCCCAGGCTCGGCGCGCCCTGGGCCTCGCTGGGCGACAGCTCGCGGAGGGTCTTTATGTTCCCTCCGTCCGCGTGCCCTTGTTGGAGGAGGCCATTGAGCTCGCGATGCGACAGTGACCCCGTGCGCGTGTAGACCCTCACCCCAGCCCTCTCCCAGAGGGAGAGGGAGCTCTCACGGGTTCAACCCGGGGCACTCGATACCTTCACCCCGTCCCTCTCCCGAAGGGAGAGGGGGTGGGTTGGGTTGGACTTGGGTTGGGTTGGTGAACGCTTAGAAGTAGCGCTTGCGCTTGCTGCTCGGGAGGATCCCCAGCACCTCACGGTACTTCGCCACCGTGCGCCTCGCGATCTCCGTCCCCTGCGCCTTCAACAGCTCCACGATCTTCTGGTCCGAATACGGATTGCGCGGGTCTTCCTGCGACACCAGCTGCTTGATGTGGTGCTTCACCGCCTCGCTCGCCGTGTCCTCCCCGGACACCCTCGCGATCGATGAGTTGAAGAAGTACTTCAGCTCGAAGATGCCCTGCGGCGTGTGCACGTACTTGTTCGTCGTCACACGCGACACCGTCGACTCGTGCATCCCGATGTCCTCCGCCACATCCCTCAGGATGAGTGGCTTGAGGTGCGCGATGCCCTTGTCCAGGAAGTCCCTCTGGAACTTCACGATGCTCTCGGTCACCTTGTAGATGGTCCGCTGCCTCTGGTGGATCGACCGGATGAGCCACTGCGCGCTCCGCAGCTTCTCCTGGATGAACTCCTTCGTCTGCCCAGGCCCCACCCCACCGCCCTTCAGCGCGTTCCGGTACGTGCCCGAAATCCTCAGCTTCGACAGGCCGTCGTCGTTCAGCACCACCGTGTAGTCGTCATCCCCCAGCTTGTAGACGAACACGTCCGGCGTGATGTACTGCGCGTCGTCCCCACTGAAGTTGCGGCCCGGCTTCGGATCCAGCCTCGGCAACAGCTTGGACGCCTCCACCACCTCCTCGAGCGACACCTTCAGATCCTTCGCGATCGCCGGAAGGTTCTTGCTCTCGAGGTACTTCATGTGCCGCTTGATGATCAGCCCCAGCAGCGGCGCGTACTTCTCCTTCAGCGCCGCCACCTGGATGAGCAGGCACTCCTGCAGATCCCTCGCCGCGCACCCCTTGGGCTCCAGGTTCTGGATCCGGCGCAGCGTCCGCTCCGCCACCGACATGGGCACGTCCGCCTCGTTGGCCAGGCGGATCAGCGGATCCCCCTCCACCTCGTCCAGCTTCAGGTACCCGTCATGGTCCAGGTTGCCCAGGATGAGCATGCCGATCCGCCGCTCGGCCTCGTTGAGCCGCAGCGTCCCCAGCTGCTCCTGGAGGTGATCGACCAGATCCTCCTTCTCCACGAGGTTGGCCTCGAAGGAAGGCAGATCCTCCGTCGCCACGTTGCCCCGGTTGGAGGCCGTCGTGGGCTCGTTGAACTGGTAGCTGTTGAGGTAGGCCTCCCAGTCGATCTCCGGCGGCCCGTCCCCATCCGCCTTGAACTCCGGCGCCGCGTCCGGCGTCCGCGCCTCCACCCCCATCGGCAGCTCGGTGTTCGCCGCCTCCAGGGAGGCCTCGCCCGGCTCCTTCTCCGCCGTATCCCCGAATGGCGCCTCGTCCGGCTGCTCCAGGAGCGGGTTCTGGTCCATCTCCTCCCGGACCTGCTCCAGCAGCTCCATCCTGGAGAGTTGCAGCAGCTTGATGGCCTGCTGCAGCTGGGGCGTCATCACCAGCTGCTGCGACAGCTTCAGGCTCTGCTTGAGTTCCATCGCCATGCTCAGGTCTCCCGACCACTCTCAACAACCCACTCGACGGCTTCCTGCCATCAAGGACCGTGCCAAACTAACAAGGCCCCCTGACTTCGTCCAGTGTCCGGGAGTCCGGCCTACCCTTTGCATTGTGTGAATTTCTTCTTTTATTCCGCCTACTTGCACCGTCTCATTCTCGCGTAAAGACGTTCAAGAATGGACGTGCGAGCGGGCCTCCGCAAGAAGCCGTGCCGCTGTGGGGAAGGAACGGCGGAGCCGGTTCCTCGGCCCTCACACCGACTGCAAGCGGAATCGCTCCCCCAGGTAGACCGCCCGTGCCCTCGCCGAGGAGGCGATCTGCGTGGGCGTCCCCTCCTCCAGGATTTGACCCTGTGCGATGATGTAGGCGCGATCGCAGATGCCGAGGGTGTCCTGGACGTTGTGGTCGGTGATGAGGACGCCCAGTCCCCGGGACTTCAGGTGGGAGATCTGCCGCTGGAGGTCTCCCACGTTGATGGGGTCCACACCGGCGAAGGGCTCGTCGAAGAGGATGAAGCGGGGCTCGGGGATGAGCGAGCGGGCGATCTCCGCGCGGCGGCGCTCACCACCCGAGAGCGTCTCGCCCAGCGAGTCGGCCACGTGGCCCAGGCCGAACTCCTCCAGCAGCGCCTGGGCGCGCTTCTCGCGGGCGGCCTTGTCCAGGCCCCGCTGTAGCTCCAGCACGGCCAGGAAGTTCTCGCGCACGGTGAGCTTGCGGAAGATGGAGGCCTCCTGGGGGAGGTAACCCACGCCCCGCAGGGAGCGCCGGTGCATGGGCAGGTGGGTGAGGTCCTCGGTGTCCACGCGCACCCGGCCAGCGTCCGGCCGCACCAAACCCACCACCATGTTGAAGCTCGTCGTCTTCCCGGCGCCGTTGGGACCCAGCAGTCCCACCACCTCGCCCTGGGAGACGTGGAAGGACACGCCCTGCACCACCTTGCGCCGCCGGAAGGTCTTCTGCAGACCCTCGGCCCACA
Organism: Archangium lipolyticum; assembly: GCF_024623785.1. NCBI lineage: Bacteria > Pseudomonadati > Myxococcota > Myxococcia > Myxococcales > Archangiaceae > Archangium > Archangium lipolyticum. The sequence goes on along the minus strand of NZ_JANKBZ010000009.1, from coordinate 329,147 downwards.
ACTGCCCGCTCATGGCTGCTTCGCTCCCCCATCCGTGTTGCCCGTCGTGCCCTTGCCGCTCTTGCGCTTCTGCTGCTGCTCCTGGAGCGGGGCCGTCTCGACGGTGACGACCGCGTCCTTCACCTCGAAGTTCTGGTTGCCGAGCGTCATGCGCACCTCGGAGCCCCGGAGGTGGGTCGTTGGATCCCACGCCTCGGGATTGCCCGTCACCACCAGCACTCCGGTGGGCACGTCGAAGTTGGCACGCTCTCCCTTCGCCCGGCGCTGGCCATCCACCGCGCGCACGTTGCCCACGCACTCCGCCCGCGTCACCTCGCGAGGGCCGTTGTAGTAGGTGATCATCTTGTCGCACCGCAGATCCATCGTCCGGTGCTTCACCACCACGTCGCCAGTGAAGACGGCCTGGGTGCGCGTGCCCGCCACCCGCTTCGCGTTGATGTCCACCGGGTTGCGCTGCTGCGCGCCCTTCACCTTGAGCGGCGCCGACTCGAGGGTGACGACCGCGTCCTTCACCTCGAAGTTCGAGTTGCCCTGCGTCAGGCGCACCTCGGAGCCCCGGAGGTGGGCCTTCGGGTCCTTCGCCTCGGGGTTGCCCGTCACCACCAACAGGCCGGCGGGCACGTCGAAGTCGGCCCGCTCGCCCCGGGCCGTGCGCTCGCCATCCACCGCGCGCACGTTGCCCTCGCACTCCACCCGCGTCACCTCGCGGGGGCCGTTGTAGTGGGCGGTCATCTTGTCGCACCGCAGGTCCATCGTCTGGTGCTTCACCACCACGTCGCCGGTGAAGACGGCCTGGCTGCGCGAGCCCGCAACCAGCTTGGAGGTGATCTCCACCGGACTGCGAAGCTGCGAAGCCTCCACCTTGTTGGGCGCGCGGGCCCCCGCGGTGGCGGTGGCCGGCACCGGCTGGGCCACGAAGAAGGCCGTCACGAGGTACTCAATCACGCGCGGCTCCCAGGGTCGTCCGTACGGAGCCCTCGAAGGTGAAGCTCTCGTCGGGGAAGGACAGCGAGAACGTCTCGGCCTGGAGGCGGTAATCCGGCCCCTGGACCCGCACGCCCTCCGTGCCCCGCGCCCGCTGCTGGACGCCGTCATACGTGGCCCGGGGCGAGCGCGCCACCATGCCCGTGGCCGTGCGCACCTCCACGTCTCCCGAGGCCTCCAACTGCCGCGTGATGAGGTTGCCCTCCATGGTCCGCGCGCTCACCGTCGTCTCTCCGCCGGGAGCACCCTCCCCCTGGCCCCTGCCCAACACGTGGAGCGTGGCCTGGGTGGCGACGATGTCGCCCGTGCGATGGTAGGTCGCCTGCTCGGCCTCCCCCGTCATCGACAGGGTGCTGCCCTCGAACGAGCGCAGCCGCACCCCGTGCATCACCACGGCGGGAGGCTCGGAGGCGTCTCCGGTGGCCTGCTTCGGAGCGCAGGCGGCCAGGAGGGCGAGGAGGCAGGAGATGAGAACGGCACGTGGCACGGGGCCCATCTCTATCACCGGGTGGGCGTGGGTGCTCCAGCCGCGAGCATGCCCGGTGGCTCGGCGGGCCGGGTCTTCCACCGCTGGTGCATCCACACCCACTGCTCGGGGGCACGGCGGATGGCCGCTTCGATGCGCTGCGAGAGGGCGGCGGTGAGGACCAGGGCATCCGCCTCCCGGTCTCCGCTCGCCTGCCAGGGCACCTCCTCCATCCACAGCCGGTAGCCGTCGCCCTCGCGCTGGCAGAAGCCCACGACCACCGCCGCGCCCGTGCGCAGCGCCAGGTCCGCCGCCGCCCTCGGGGTGGCCGCCAGCTCGCCGAAGAAGGGGACGAAGACGGACTGCACCCGGGTGTCCTGGTCGATGAGCAGCCCGAGAATCTCCCCCGCCTTGAGGGCGCGCAGCATGGCCCGCGCCGCTCCCTCCTGGCCGCGCCAGATGCTGCGCACCCCGCCCCGGGCCCGGAAGCGCTCGACGAGAGTGGTGAGCCGCGGATCCGTGGTCTCCTTGGCGATGCTCTGGCTGGGGTAGCCCGCCCGGGCCACCCGCCGGGCCAGCAGCTCCCAGTTGCCCACGTGGCCGGAGATGAAGACGACGCCCCTGCCCCGGGCGAGCGCCGTGTCCAGGATGCGCCGGTCCTCCTCCGGCCAATGCACCAGGCGCTCGAGCTGACGGTCCATCGAGTCGGTGGCCCCGACCTCGAAGGCGGCCATGCCCAGGTGACGGAAGGAGGCACGGGCCAGGTCATGCCGCTCCGCGTCGGACTTCTCCGGGAAGGCACGGGCCAGGGACTTCAAGGCCTTACGGCGCTCGCCTCCCGCCACGGCGAAGGCGAACCGGCCGAAACCGGCTCCCAACCACCGGGCGAAGCCCAACGGGAGGCGGCTGACGATGGCCAGTGCCACACGGACGAGCAGGTAGCGGAGGAAACGCTTGAGGCGCTTTGCTAAGGGAGGGCGCTCCACGAGCGTTTCCATATCCCATGCGCGAATACAACTTCGACGGCATCGTCGGTCCCACCCACAATTATGGCGGTCTGTCGCCCGGCAACCTGGCGTCCGCCCGTCACGGCGGCGAGGTGAGCCACCCCCGAGAAGCGGCCCTCCAGGGTCTGGAGAAGATGCGCTTCGTGGCGGGCCTGGGGGTGGGCCAGGCGGTGCTGCCGCCCCAGCCGAGGCCCTCGCTCAAGGCGCTGCGCGCGCTGGGCTTCACCGGGACGGACGAGGAGGTCATCACCCGGGCCGGGCAGGAGGCCGACCACCTGCTGCGGCTGACATCCAGCTCGGCCGCCATGTGGACGGCGAACGCGGCCACGGGAGCGCCCTCGGAGGACACGGCGGACAAGCGGATGCACCTGACGCCGGCCAACCTTCAGCAGATGTTCCACCGGGCGCTGGAGGCGGAGACGACGCACGCGGTGCTGCGCGCCATCTTCGCGGACGAGAAGCACTTCGCCGTCCACGCGCCACTGCCCGGCGGCGGGCACTTCGCGGACGAGGGCGCGGCCAACCACACCCGGCTCGTCACCCCGGGACACGCGGCGGTGCACCTGCTGGCCTGGGGACGGAGCGTCTGGCGCGATGACGTGCGCCACCCCACCCGCTTCCCCGCCCGGCAGACCTTCGAGGCCAGCCAGGCGCTGGCACGGCTGCACCAGCTGGAGCGGGCGCAGGTGCTCTTCCCGCAGCAGGCCCCCGAGGGCATCGACGCGGGCGCCTTCCACACCGACGTGCTGGCGGTGGGCAACCAGAGCTTCCTCATGCTGCACGAGCTGGCCTTCGTGGACCCCCAGGGGCTGCTCAAGACGTTGCGGGAGAAGCTGGGCGAGGGCTTCACGTACGTGCTGGCCAGCGAGGAGGAGCTGCCCGCGCGGGACGCGGTGAAGGCCTACCCGTTCAACTCGCAGGTGCTCTCGCTACCGGACGGCACCATGGCCATCGTGGCGCCGGAGGAGAGCCGGGAGACGGAGCCGGCGCGGCGCTTCCTGGAGCGCGTGGTGGCGGAGAACAACCCGGTCAAGCGCGTGTATTACCTCGACGTGCGTCAGTCGATGAACAACGGTGGTGGCCCGGCGTGCCTGCGCCAGCGCGTGTGGCTCACCGACACCGAGCGCGCCGCGGTGAAGGCCAACGTCTTCTACACCCCGGAGCTGCACGAGGCGCTCGCCACCTGGGTGAAGCGGCACTACCGCGAGGACCTGCGCGCCCGGGATCTGGCGGACCCGCAGCTGGCGCGCGAGACGATGACGGCGCTCGACGAGCTGACGCGCATCCTCGGCCTGGGCAACGTGTACGATTTCCAGAGGTGAAGCCAGGGGCGCGTGCCCGCCCGCTCGGGAGGCACACGCCTGGAGAGGCATGGCCTGCGGGCCGGGGACCATCCACTTTCGAGACAGAAGGTGGCACCCATGATCCCCGAGCCCATCCAGCACTACCTCCACGAGCAGCACGTTCCCTTCCTGCGGCACTGGCACTCGCGCGCGGTGACGGCGCAGGAGCTGGCGCAATCGCTCCATGTGACGGGTTACCGCGTGGTCAAGTCGGTCATCGTCCAGGCGGACCAGAAGCTGTGGATCTGCCTCATTCCCGCCTCGGCGACGCTGGACCTGGAAAAGGTCCGGGAGACGCTCGGCGCCCGGGAGGCCCGGCTGGCCACCGAGGACGAGTTCGCGGACCGGTTCCCGGAATGCGAGCTGGGAGCGGAGCCCCCCTTCGGCAAGCTCTATGGCCTGCCCGTGCTCATGGACGGCGGCCTGGAGGTGGCGGAGGACCTGCTACTGCGCGCCGGTTCGCACGAGGAAGCCCTGGAGGTGAGCGTCGAGGACTTCGTCGGCCTCGAGTCACCCCGGATGGCCTCCATCAGCCTGGAACAACCGGAGCGGTCGCACGCCGTGCACCACGACCTGCACCCGTAGCTTGAAGGGACGAACGCTGTAGTCATGGCCTCGCGGCCCGCCCGCTCCGTAGGATGCCGGCGCCCGGCACGAGGGACACCCGCCACCTGGGTCATCCTGGCCGGCAAGGTGGAGGCCATGTCGCATCGACCGATGCTCAAGTTCCGGGGATTGCTCGCCAGCAGCATGTTGCTTGGGGCGTGTGTCAGCACCCCGGGCCGTGGCGTTCCGGGTCACTACGCGCTCGATTCGCTGTCGAACGGGTGCCTGAGGAATCCCGCCTATTGCGCCACCCTGACCGGGAAGGAGACCACGACGGTGCAGGCGGTGGGCACGGCCGTGGCCTCTGGCGCGGCGGTGCTCGCGGTGTTGGACAAGACGCTGGAGGAGCACATCCAGGAGGAGTTGGTGGATTGCGCCAACCTGGCCCGGTCAGAGGTTCTCATCCGGCACAGGGCGCAATTCGTGGACCCGACTCCGTCGGATGCAGAGTGCCGGCAGTGGACAACGGACGCCCAGGGCAGGCGCGTGACATGGGCCATGCGGCTCGGGAGCGAGATGCACGAGGTGGCCCTCCAGTGTGCCCAGGGGAAATTGAACGGTCTGCGCCCGGGCGGCTTCAGCCTGGAGCCGTGCTACCGCCACGACCTGCGGACAGGGCAGACGACCTTCATCAGCTGTGAGCAGGTCGAGGAACTGCTGGCCAATGGATGCAGCAGCGAATTGAAGGGCACCATCAGACCCGATGTCGTCATCCACACGGGAAACCCGCTCCAGGCCCTGGCCGTCTTCGATTTCAAGTTCCCCTGCGTGAACAAGGACGGCGACAAGAGTTCTGAATGGCGTGAGTACCCCGAAGGGCATCCCTGCCACGGACTCATGAATCAGGGACAACTCTACAAAAAAGCCCTGGGACCCGAACCGGTGAGGGTGGCCCCCCGATGGGGAATCCTGCGATGAGCAAGCACTACCCGAGAATCCGTATTGACCGCGGAGCTTATTTCATACGCGAAGGCGTGAGCATTGACTTCTACATGCATCCCCATTCCCACATGGGGCAAGGAGTGATTGGTGCCCTGGATGCGTATGTGCGCGCAGTGGGTCCCCAGACGCTCGACGGATATGTGGACGAAGAAGGAGACTGGCAGAAGCTCGATGATGCCATTCTGGCGCGCATCCGGGACGAAATGCTCGCGGGCACCAAGCCTACCCTGTTGCTGACGGGCACACCGCATGTCGAACAATGGTATCAGTTCCAATACCGGGGTAAGCGACCCGATCTGCCCGCGATGCGCTATCTGCCGGGAGCCATGAGTGCAATGAGCGTCTGGCTGCCCACTGAATATCTGGAAGAGCACGGGCCGGGACGGGTTTGTGAGTTGGCGATGGAATTGGCCTCTTCCCTGCCATTCCTCTGCTCCGGTTACGCAGGCCTCTCCTTCCACTGCTCCACCGACATGGTAGGGGTGATGAACAAAATCAAGAAGTTCTGTTTCCGCTACCCGGGCCTGGATATCCCCGACCTGGGATGGCTCTCGTTACACATTGGCACCCACGTGCGTGGTCCCGCATGGCTGACCTTCCTCGGCCAACCGCTGCTGGGACAACTGGGTGGCGTGGCGGAGTTGCGCTCACGACTGCGTTCCGAGGGCACTACCGTCCAGGAAATGGAAGGTGACAGGGCCGTCATCACGCTGGGCCCATGGCCCAAGGCGGGAGACACCGAACGCGGTGACGTACTGCCCGCGTATCGCGAACTCGCACGCGTCCTGGAGCCCTGGCTCTACCACCAGGAGAAAGGCCGCCGCCCCGTGTTCACCCCGGAAGACATGCTCCGCTGGGAGCGCCGCTTCCTCGACTGACCGCGTCCCTCGGAGCACCCGTGGGGCGACCGCTCAGAGTCCCTCGTCTCCGTCGGCCCTCACGTCCTCCTCCGACCCCAGCACCCGCAGCAGCTGGTCCCGCTCGTCCGCGTCCCCAATCCGCTCGCGACGCCGGGACTCCATGCGCTGGCGCTCCGCCGTCTCCAGGCGGTCCACCCACGCCTCCCCCTCCGCGCGCTTGTCGGCGGGCAGCAGCCTCAATCCCTCGCGCACCGCCCGCGCCGCGGCGTCCAACTGGTGCAGCGATTCGTGCAGACTCGCCACCTTGAACCAGGCCTCGGGGCCGGGCTGGATGCGCGCCACCGACTTCCACGACTCGAGCGCCCGCGCGCGGTGCCCCTCCTGCTCGTAGCTGGCCCCCTCCAGCATGAACAGCTGGGCCCGATGCGGCAGGCTCGAAAGGAAGGGCGCCACCTGCTGGAGCGTCTCCCGCGCACGCCGCGTCAGGCCCAGGTCCACCTGCTGCCGCGCCAGCGTGAAGGCCAGCTCCTCGTCACCCGGGAAGCGGGTGCGCAGCGCCTCGAGGAACTCGAGCGCCTCCTCCTTCCGGCCCTGGGCCCGGAGCACGTCCGCGTGCAGCAGGTGCGAGGAGAGCACGTCCGGTGCCCGGCGGGACACCTCGGCGCTGGCGGACTCGGCCTCCACCAGCTCGCGCCGGTCGAGCCGCAGACGTGCCTCGCGCTCCCACAAGCCCACCACCTCGGGAGCCTCGCCGAGGCGCTCGCGGGCCCAGGCGAGCCAGGGAAGCGCCTCCTCCGCGTGCCCCGTCCGGATGAGCTCCGTGGCGAAGGGCACCACGTCCGCCGGCGAGTCCGGCGTGAGGGCCTGGAGCTCGGCGAGGGTGCGCGCCCGCCCGAGCGCCTCCCGCCACACCAGCTCCCGGTCTCCCGCCCCGAAGGCCAGGCGGTATTCGAGGAAGGCCTGGGTGCGGCGGCCCAGCGTGAGCAGGGCTCGCGCCGCCACGCGGTGGGCCCGTGCATCCTGCGGGTTCAGGAAGAGGGCCCGGTTGGCGAAGGCGAGCGCCTCCACCGCCTCCGAGGGCCCCGCGTCCGCGAGGGCGATGCCCATCAAGTCCTGGAGCCCATGATCCGCCGGGTGCCGGTCGATGAGCGCGAGCCCCCGGGCACGCACCTCGGCGAGCGGGGCGCGCGCGGCGACGAGTCCGCCGAGCTCCTCCTCGGCCGTGGCCAAGGTGCTCCGGCCGGGAACGAGCGCGGCCAGTCCCACGGCCGTGAGCACCACTCCCACCGCGAGCACCGGCAGGGGCGCATGGCCGCGCGGGGACCCGGAGCGCTCCCAGTCATCGGACCGGGCCACGGTGGCCAGTGCCACCCAGGCCGCCACCGCGCTCGCGGGAAGCTCCAGACTGAAATCGAAGAGGTCGTGCAGCCCGAGCGCCGCCACGCCCGCCAGCACCGCCATCTCCATCACCCCCAGCCTCTCCCGGCGCAGCAACCGGCCGAAGCCCCACAGCAGCATGGCGAGCAGCAACACCCCGGGCACCCCGAGCTCGCTGGCGAGCTGCAGCACCGCGTTCTCCGGGTGCGTGGAGGTATTGATGACGGGCCGGGTCTGGTAGCGGGGGAAGACGGACTCGAAGGCACCGCGCCCCATGCCGAGCGGGAAGGCTCGCGCGGCCGAGGCCACCTCCGGCCACAGCTCCATCTTGCTCTGGCGCAGCTCCTCCACGCTGTCCGCGGTGGCCAGCTCGGCGGAGATGCGCTCGGAGGCGACGTAGCCGCCCACCACGAGCACCGCGAGGAAACACAGCAGCACGGCCCCGCCCCGGCGCCACGTGCGCGCCCGCGCCTTCTCCGCCCGGCGCCCGAGCAGCAACAGCACGAAGGCGAGCTGCCCGAAGACGAAGAAGGCGATGCCCCCGCGCGAGAGGGTCAGCAGCACGCCGGCTCCGCTCAGCACGCCGGCCACCGCGAAGGGCACCGCGCGCACCCGCGTCCCACTGGAGAGCGCGAGCCCCAACGCCACGGTGGCCGACAGGGTGAGAAAGGCCGCGAGGTGGTTGGGATTGCCGAAGGGCGTGAGGAGCGGTGGCCGCGCGTGGATGAAGGCGATGACGCCGAAGAGCCTGTCGAGGCTGAGCAACGCGTGCAGCAGCCCCAGCGAGGCCACCCCCGCTCCCGTGAAGGCGAGCGTGCTCAACAGCCGGCGGCGCGCGCGGCTGGAGCGGCACACCTGCACGGCGGCGACGAAGGTGAGCAGGTACGCCAGGTGCCGGGCCAGCTCGCGCCAGGTGGCGGGCGGGTCCAGCGACAGGGGCCGCGGGCCGTCCAGTCCCAGGGGAACGAGGGCGAAGTCACGCAGCCCGGCGGCCTCGGGGCTCAGGACGGCGAGGAGCCCCGGCGGCAACGGCACGAGCTGAAGCAGGCAGAGGAGGGCCCCCGCCCCGAGGGGAAGCGCGAGCGGCGGGAGGTACAGCGCCCGGCCCTGCCTCCTGGCCCCCACACACGCCAGGACGAAGGCGAGTCCCGAGAGCGCCACGAGCGGCCAGAGAACCCAGCCCGGCGCGCTCCCGAGCGCCAGCGGCAGCAGCACCAGCAGCATCGCCAGCACTCCCTCGGCGCCGAGGGCATACCGGGAGAGCCGGGAGTGGGAGTCAGACACGGGGAACATGGGGGCGGCCCGAGTATGTCACGGGTCCGAACAGGCGCTCGGAAGTGGCCGCTTCCGGACCCGCCTCCCCAGGGGAAGCCGGGATGCGGAGGGAAGCCCGCCCGCCTGCTCAGAAGGACAGCGAGGCCACCCTCATGAAGCTCTCGGCCCGTCCATCGCGCCAGGCCTGCACGGAGGACTCCGGCCTCGCCTGCTTCAGCTCGCGCAGCTCGTCCTCGAGCTGACCGCGCCTGCGGAGGAGGTCATCGCGCTCGGCTCGGGCCGCCTCCGAGGCGTTGATGCCACTGACGATGCCCACGATGAGCAGGGCCACGCCACCACCTCCCAGCACCGTGAGCGCCGCGCCGATACCAACGAGCGTGGCCGCGTACTGCGTCGACACGGCCAGCCCGTAGACGATCAGCGGGAGCCCGACGAGCAGCATCGGCGCCAGCACGTAGCCCGCGTAGGACATCACCAGAGAGCCGATGGGCCAGTTCGTACTGGTGCGGCGCAGGCGTGTGTTGATGTCGTCAATCTCACGGGACAGCGCGCGGATGCGCTCCTCATGGCTCTCCGTGGCGGGAGCCTCGAGCCGGGAGAGCAGGACCGCCTCCTCCCGCGTGTCCCGGGCCACGAGCAGCCTCGCCGAAGGCCCCGGTTCGGCACGGGCGGGAGCCAGCAACGAGGCCTGGCCGGGCATGGGTGAAACGGCGAGCAGGACGAGGAGGAGCGACGTCATGACGAGGGAGTCTCCCGGAAAGTGAGCAACCGGAGAGGCTAGCACCCGACCCTGCCTCCGCCATTGCTTGCATCCAGGACTCCATCTGGCATCTTCGCCCACCTCATGCGCCGCTCCGCCACCCTCCTCCTGATCTCCTCCGCCCTGCTCGCCCTCGCCGGTTGCAAGAGTTCGTGCCGGGAACTGTCGGAGCGGCTCTGCGATTGTGTCGAGCCCGTCAACCGCACCATCTGCCTCCAGGCCGTGGCCGATGAACAGACACGCGTCGAGGAGACCGAGGAGCAGCTCGCCGCCTGCGAGGAGAAGCTGACGACGTGCGTCGCCCCTCCCCCGGACGAGCAGGACACGGATCCGAACAATCAGGACGAAGAAGCCCAGAACCGGCGCTTCTGCGCGTTCATCCGGACGGACAAGGGCAAGCAGGACTGCGGTCTGGCCCGCTGAACCCCGGCCGCACCGGGCCCCCCACCCTCTCCCTTTGGGAGAAGGCCGGGGTGAGGGTCTACCGCCTGCCCAGACCCATGTACGAGAAGCCCAGCTCCTTCATCCGCGACGGGTCGTAGATGTTGCGGCCGTCGAAGATGACAGGGGTCTTCATCAGCGCCTTCATGCGCTCGAAGTCCGGGTGGCGGAACTCGTTCCACTCGGTGACGACGAAGAGCGCGTCCGCGCCCTCCAGCGCCTCGTAGGGCACGTTCGTGTAGCGGATGCGCTCGCCGAACACCCGCCGCGCCGTGCGCTCGGCCACGGGGTCATGCGCCGACACCTGCGCGCCCTTGGCCAGCAGGCCCTCGATGACCTCGATGGACGGGGCCTCGCGCATGTCGTCCGTCTTCGGCTTGAAGGCCAGGCCCCACACCGCGAACTTGCGCCCGTCCAGCGAGCCGAAGTGCTTGAGCGCCTTGTGCACCAGCGCCTTCTTCTGCCGCTCGTTGGTGCGCTCCACCGCGCGCAGCAGATCCAACTCCAGGCCCTGCTCGCGGCCCTTGGCCACCAGCGCCTTCACGTCCTTGGGGAAGCACGAGCCGCCGTAGCCCACGCCCGGGAAGAGGAACGGGTAGCCGATGCGCTTGTCCGCCCCCATTCCCTTGCGCACGAAGTCCACGTCCGCGCCCACCCGCTCGCAGAGCGCGGCGATGTCGTTCATGAACGAGATGCGCGTGGCCAGCATCGCGTTGGCCGCGTACTTCGTCAGCTCGGCCGAGCGCGTGTCCATGTAGAGGATGGGGTTCTCCGTGCGCACGAACGGCGCGTACAACTGGCCCATCACCTTGCGCGCCCGCTCCGACTCCGTGCCGATCACCACCCGGTCCGGCTTGAGGAAGTCGTCCAGCGCCGCTCCCTCCTTGAGGAACTCGGGGTTGGAGACGACGTCGAACTCCACCTCCGTCACGCGGGAGATGACCTCGCGCACCTTGTCCGCGGTGCCCACCGGCACGGTGCTCTTGTCCACCACCACCGTGTACTGGCGCATCGCCCGGCCGATCTGCTCCGCCGCCGCCAGCACGTACTGGAGGTCCGCCTCGCCCGTCTCACCCTCGGGCGTGCCCACGGCGATGAACACCACCTGCGCACGCGACACCGACGCGGCCAGGTCCGTGGTGAAGCTCAGGCGCCTGTCCCGCGTGTTCTTGCGGATGAGCTCCTCGAGACCCGGCTCGTAGATGGGAACCTCTCCCTGTTGAAGCTGGGCGATCTTCCGCGCGTCGATATCCACGCAGATGACGTCGTTACCCGAGTCCGCGAAGCAGGTACCCGCGACGAGACCTACGTAGCCCGTTCCGATGATGGCGATGTGCATGAGCGTCCTGGCTGACAGAAGCCGGGAACGCTCTTACGCCGGGAGGGGCACCCGGGGGAAGGGGCGAGTCACGTCCAGGCGCCCCCCTCATTGCCCGGTGAGCAGCCGGCGCAACCGATCCGAGCCCCGCACATGGCTCATCTGGCCGGGCTCGCTCGCCGGGTTGACGACCAGCCTGTCCAGCAACTCGCGCGTGGCGCGGCGCAGCGGCGGCAGGGCCGGCTTCACCGCCTCGGTCGTCTCGGGGAACAGCCGCGCCACGAGGGACAGCGACGCATACAGGGAGCGCTCCAGCCTCCACGCCTTCGCCCGCTCCAGCAACAGCGCTACATCCATGGAGCGCGAGTAGAGGCCCCCCATCGACTTCGCCCCCATCACCAGCTCGCGCAGGTCCACGAAGGACAGCCAGGGCACCTGGTAGCCCTCTCGCGCGTGCTGCAGGACGACGAGCAGCACCATGTCCTCCAGGTCCGGACGGTAGACGGAGGAGCCGTACATCCTCATCGGCTTCGCACGCTCGAAGATGCCTTGGACCTCGTCGCGGCGCTCGGAGCCGAGCACGTCCGCGTAGAGGAAGATGGGGGTCCGGCCGTCGGACACCACCCGGGCCGCGCCATGGGCGGGCTCGTCGGGCTCCGGACGGAACTCGTGCTGGGCGAGGTAGCCGGCGAAGGCATCCACGTCCATGCGCCGCAACAGCATCTGGATTTCCAGCACCGGGCGGAAGGCCACGTGCGGATAGAGCGTGTCGGCGAAGGCGGCTCCTCCCAACAGGAGGAGCTTGCGGCCCTCCAGGTCATCCACGGAGCGCTTGAAGTTGACCAGCTTCATCACGTTGTCGTTGAGCGAGCCCTGGTAGATGCTCAGCAACCGGTCGCGAGCCCACTCCGGCGCGTCCGCCCCACCCAGCCGGTACTCGAGGTTGTACGAGGCCAACGGCGCCAGACCCTGCGCGATGGACCAGTCCACGTACTCCTCCCACGGCGCCCCGCGCAGTGAACGGCGCGGTGGGTCGAACGAGGCCAGGAGACGGAAGGTGTCGATGAGACTGATCGCCATGAGGCCGGACCTTTAGCGACTCGCACGCACGGGACGCAATCGGAAGCCTGCTCTTGACGTCACCGGGCCACTGGTTGTTGGCTGCGCGACCATGACCCAGACCTTTCGTCTTTCGACCCTCGCCCTCGGCGCGGGACTGCTCGCCGGCTGCGGTGCGTCCGGCGGCTTCATCCGCGATGCCATCTCCACCCAGCAGCTCGAGTACCGCATGGATGTCGCGGGCGTACGCTATGTGAAACCGGCCAGCGGCGCGTCCTCCACCGGCTCCGTGCTCTGCATCATCCCGCTCTCCACCAACCTGTACCAGGAGGCGATGCAGGAGCTGTACCTCTCCGCCGAGCTCGCGCCCAACCAGGTCATCATGAACCTGCGCGAGGACTACGCCATCCGCTCCTACCTGGGCTTCTACTGCACCCGCCAGCTCACCGTGTCTGGCGACGTGTTCGAGCTCACGCCGTCCGGCGCGGCCGGGCGCCCGTCCGTCAGCAAGTAGTCCAGCGCCCGCCCACCTCCCGCGGCGCTCAGTCCACTGGAGTCGCCGCGGGCAGGTTCCACTCGAAGTTCCGCACCTGGAAGCTCATCCAGGGGCTCGCCCCCGAGATGCCCAACGAGGCCAGGGGGCTGTCCTCGGGGATGGACCACTCGGTCCGCATCAGCCGGGGCGAGAAGTGGATCGCCGTCTTCGGTGACTGCACCTTCCCATCCAGCATCTGCAGGTTCGGCAGGCTCATCGGGATGCGGACGCTGTCGGGCAGTCCAGCGACCACGTCGCAGCTCATCCTCGCCAGCTCCTTCTTCCGTGAATCCCAACCGATGCCCCTGAAGGCCCCCTCGGGCGGATGGTGGTCGAACTCGAACCGCGCCATCTCCTTGGGCATGCCCCACAGCGCGCGGCCTCCACGCATGGAGCGCTCGCTGTCCACCCACATGTGGGTGACCGTAAGCCCCCGGTGGCGCGGTTCCCGCGTCCTCACGCTGACGGCACCGAAGAGCTCACCATAGGTGAGCACGCTCCCCTCCTGGTAGTCCACGAAGCAGGCGACGACGCACACACGGCCCGCGAAGGTGAGCAGCTCGAAGGTTGGATCCACACGGAACTGGATGCGCTCGGCGGGCACCATCCACATGGAGCCGTAGATCTGTCCCCGGAGGACCCAGGGAGCGGGAGGAAAGTCTTTCGACGCCGAGGACCTGGACACGAGCGGGGCTCCCTTCAGGGTGAGGACACGAAGTGCGCGCGCAGCGCCGCGAGCCCATCCTCCCGCAGCCGACGCGCGGTATAGCGTGCCATGGGCAACAGCCGTGGCGCGAGCAACAGCTTCGCCGCCACCCACGCCGGCTTGTGGTTCATCAGTTCCGTGTCCAACAGCCGCTCGGCGGTGAAGAAGCGCGCCGCCATCATCCGCTGCCACGAGGGCGGAGCCAGCGCCGCCAGCGTCACCTCCGGCACCGGCGCTCCCACCAGCCGCCACGCCGCCTCCAGCGCGTACCACGCCAGGTGGGGGAAGGCCGTCCCGCGCGCCACCTCCACCACCCGCCCCCAGTCCAGCCCGGGATGGGCCAGCATCAGCAGCTTCAGGTCGAACAGCCACGACAGCCGCTGCAGCAGGTGGTTGCTCGCGTGCAGCGCGAGGTAGACGAGCTCGTCCTCCGCGCTCAGGTAGCGCACGCGCCGGCCCTCCAGCACCGCCTCCTCCGCGCGCGCCAGCAGCGCCCGTCCCTCCAGCGCCTGGCCGTAGCCGACGAGGGCGCGGAAGTGCAGCTCCACCATCCCCGCGGCACCCGAGAAGGTCAGGTGGTGCTCGTGCTCCCGCGCGTGCGCCGCCGCCGCCTCGCTCAGCGGCCTCAACCCCAGCCCCTCCAGGACACGCGAGGCCGGCGCCACCTCCTCGTCCGCCACCAGCAGGTCCACGTCCGTGGTGGCCCGCTGCAGCGGCTCCGGATAGAGGCGCACGGCCAGCCCGTGGCCCTTGAGCAGCACTGGCACCACCCCCACCGGAGCCAGCGCGTCCAGGCTCCGCAGCAGCAGCGCCTTCACACGCATGCCCCGGGCGGCCTGGGCCAGGGCCTCGCGGCGCAGGCGCGTGCGCACCGGCTCGTCCAGCGCCCAGCCCGAGCGCCCCAGCGCGTGCTGCACGAAGCCCGCGAGCCCATGCCGGGCCGCCGCGTGCACGAAGGCCTCCGCGTCTCCGGGCACGGAGCCCCCCGGGGCCTCCGGCCAGGCCCGGAGCACGTCCAGGAGCGCCCGCGCGCCCATGCCGCTCACCGCCGCAACGAGACGACGCGCAGGGGATCCGCCTCGGCCTGGGCCAGCAGCTTCCCGGCCCGGTCCCCCACCGCGTCCACCACCAGCTCCAGCGCCAGCTCCTCGTCGCGGTTGATCTCCGAGCGCCCGTCACTCCAGGCGATCAGGAACCGGCCGAGCGTCTCGCCCGAGCCCTCCACCCGCAGGGACACCTCCAGCGGCAGCGCCGCGCCGGCGGGCCGCCGCGTCTCGAAGGTGAGCCCGTCGCGGTTGCCGTCACGCTGGCGCTCGAGGCGCAGCTCCAGACGAGAGGCGTCGAGCGCCTCCGCCAGCGGACGCACCGCGGCCCAGAGGTCCTTCGGCCCATTGGCCACGCGCACCTCGTCGGTGACGCCCTTCACCAGCGAGCGCAGCCGGATGTTCTTGCGCCGCAACTCGCTCATGCCGCTGGCGCGCCGCAGGTCCAGGTAGCCCAGCTTGCGCATCAGCACCGCCACCACCACCCCCATGCCCGTCAGCAGCATGGCGCTCTGCGCTCTGTTGGCCCAGTGCAGACCGAGCGCCGTCAGCGTGAAGAGGGCGCACAGCCCGTACAGCACCAGCACCGTCGCGCGGTGGCTGAGCACCAGCCGGCTCATCATCCGGTGGTGGATGTGCTCCTTGTCCGCGCTGAACATGGGCCGGCCCAGCAGCGTGCGCCGCACCATGGCCAGCAGCGTGTCCATGATGGGCAGGCCCAGCGCCATCACCGGCACCAGCATGGCCACCGCGGTACCGCTCTTGGCGCTCGTCTTGATGGAGACGGCCGCCAGCACGAACCCCAGGAACATGCTGCCCGTGTCCCCCATGAAGATGGAGGCCGGGTTGAAGTTGAAGACGAGGAAGCCGAGGATGGCGCCCGCCAGCGCCGCCATCAGCAGGCACAGCAGCACGTCCCCACGGCTGAGCGCGAGGATGAAGTTGGTGCCCACCCCGAAGAAGGCCACCCCACCGGCCAGCCCGTCCAACCCGTCGATGAGGTTGAGCGCGTTGATGACCCCCACCACCCAGAACACGGTGAAGGGCAGCCCCAGCAGGCCCAGCGGCACCTCGGGCCCGAAGGGATTGGCGAGGACCTCGATGCGGAAGCCCAGCGCGTACAGCCCGAGCGCCACCAGCATCTGCACGCTGAACTTCAGCTTCGCGCCCGCGCCCCTCAAGTCGTCATAGAGTCCCAGCAGCGCCACCACCAGCCCGCCGCCGAACAGACCCCACACCAGCTCCGTCTGAGAGAGGAACTGGACACCCACCACCGAGTCCACCAGGAAGAGCGCACAGAGCGGCGCGAAGAATCCGCCCACGATACCAATTCCGCCCAGACGGGGAATGGGACGGACGTGGACCTTCCGGCTGGAGTTGGCCTGATCCACCCAGCCCCAGACCAGGGCACGGTTACGCACCACCAGCGTCAGCACCAGGGCCACCATCAGCGCGACGAGGAATGCCACCAGATAGGTAATCATCTCGAACTCTCCACCCCCAAAGGCGGCGCATGGTGCCGAGATGGGCGCGGTGCGTCAATGCCCGGAGGTGTGACAAATATGTCGTCCGGATGGGGAGGGACCGACCGGACAATTCAATCCCCCCGCGATGCAATCCCCTGTACCCAAGCCGGGGTGGGATTGTGTAAGAGGGCGCCGTGAACGAGAAGGCTCTGCTCCTCGCAGCCAATGCCGTGGCCCGACAAGGTGGCCAGGGCCTCAACCTCCAGCACATGCTCGAGGCGCTCCGCGAGGATTTCTCGCTGAGCGTCTTCTGTCGTGACTCGGGAGAGCCGCGCACCCACCGGGTGCCCGCCTCGCCCCTGTCCACGTGGATGGGGCGCGTGCCGCTGCTGCGCCGCCGCCGCGACTGGATGGTGCTCGCGAGCGACCTGCACTTCGACCGTTACGTGGCCTCGAACCTGCCCGCCGCGGACGTCTTCCAGGGCGTGGTGGGCCAGTGCGCCGAGAGCCTCCATGCCGCCCGCCGGCGGGGCATGCGCACGGTGCTGGACGTGGTGAACACCCATGTGGAGGACTTCCGCTCCCACGTGGACCGCGAGTCGCGCAAGTTCGGCCTCAAGGGCAACATCGGCCCGCGCATGTACCGGCGCATCCTCGACGAATACCGCACCGCGGACGTGGTGCGCGTCATGTCCGAGCGCGCCCGGCGCACCTTCCTCGCGCGCGGCTTCCCCGAGGAGAAGCTGGTGGTGGCCACGCCGCCCCTGGACCTCTCGGAGTTCCCCCAGGCCACCTTCCCACAGGACGTCTTCCGGGTGAGCTTCGTGGGCCTCATCGAGCCGTGGAAGGGCTTCCACTACCTGCTGGAGGCCTGGGACTCGCTGAAGCCCAAGGACGCGGAGCTGGTGCTCTGGGGCGGGCCGGGCTCGCGCGCGGCGACGAACATGCTGCGCGAGTTCCAGGCGCGCGACGCCTCCCTCGTGGTGAAGCCGGTGGAGGTGCGCAAGGTGGGCTACGGCGAGGTGTACGGGAAGACGAGCGTCCTGGTACACCCCTCGCTGGCCGACGGCTTCTCCTACTCCGTGGCCGAGGCCATGGCCAGCGGCGTGCCCGTCATCGTCACCGACAACACCGGCGCGGCGGACCTGGTGGAGGACGGCGTCAACGGCTACATCGTCCCCACCGGTGACGCACGCGCCATCCGCGAGCGGTTGGAGCACCTGCACCGCCACCCGGAGCTGCTGCCTGGCATGGGCGCCAAGGCCCGCGAGGCCGTGCAGCGCCACCTCACCCCCGAGAACTTCCGGCGCCCGCTCGTCACGCGCATCCAGCAGGCCCTCACATGAGCACTCCTCCTCCCGATACCGGCTCTCCCCTCTCGGACGTCACCGCCGTGCTGCTGTGTGGCGGCAAGGGCGAGCGCCTCCGTCCCTTCACCGAGCACCTCCCCAAGCCCCTCGTCCCCCTGCGCGGCAAGCCGCTGCTCCAGCACCTGCTGCGCTACCTGTCCCTGCAGGGCGTGCGCCGCTTCGTCCTGTGCACCGGCTACAAGGCCGAGGCCATCGTCCGCTTCGTCGAGGAGCTGTCCCTGCCCTCGGGTATCGAAGAGGTGGTGTGCGTGGACTCGGGTGAGGACGCCAGCATGGCGGACCGCGTGCTGGATGCACGCCGGCACGTGCCCGGCCGGGCGCTCGTCTGCTACGGCGACACCCTGGCCAACGTGGACCTGGGCTCGCTCGCCCGCCACCACACGGAGGCCGGAGCCCTGGCCACGATGACGGTGTACCCGCTGCAGAGCCCCTACGGCATCGTCTCCATGGACGGGGACACGGACCGGGTGTCGGGGCTGCTGGAGAAGCCCGTGCTGCCGTATTGGATCAACATCGGCTTCATCCTCTGCGAGCCCGCCGCGCTGGACGAGATGCGGCGGGGGACGGACCTGATGATGTTCCTCGGCGCGCTGACGAAGCGCGGGGCCGTACGGGCACACAAGCACCAGGGCAAGCACCTCACGGTGAACACCGAGAAGGAACGCACCGAAGCCGAGGGCGAGATCGAATTCTTCACCCTTCTGGAAGGGACGGGAACATGAGCGGGATGAAAGACAAACGCGTGGTGGTGACGGGCGGCTCCGGCTTCATCGGCAGCCACCTGGTGAAGCGGTTGCTGGAGCAGGGCGCGAAGGTGGCCGTCACCACGCGCTACGGCAACGTGATGAAGAACGAGCGCCTGCGCGATGAGTGGACGCGCATCAAGGTCATCGAAGCGGACCTGCGCAACCGCGGCGCGCTGGACGAGGTGGCGAAGTTCGACCCGCACGTGGTCTTCCACCTGGCCGCCTACAACCACGTGGGCGAGAGCTTCCGGCAGGTGGAGGAGTGCTTCGACGTCAACGCCAAGGGCACGGCCAACCTGCTGGACGTGGTGCCCGGCACCGAGGCCTTCGTCTACATGTCCACCTCCGAGGTGTACGGCCACCAGTCGGGCGTGCCCTTCGTGGAGACGATGAACCCCGAGCCCATCTCTCCCTACGCCATCACCAAGTACTCCGGTGAGCTGTACTGCCGCATGAAGCAGCGGATGAAGGGCAGCGGGCGCATCGTCGTGCTGCGGCCCTTCAACGCCTACGGCCCCTATCAGAGCAGCAAGGCCATCATCCCCGAGCTCATCATCAACTGCCTCAAGGGCAAGCCCATCCGCACCACCAAGGGCGAGCAGACCCGCGAGTTCAACTACGTGGGCAACCTGGTGGACGGGCTCCTCGCCGCCGCCGATCACACCGGCACCATCGAGGGCCCGGTCAACCTCGCCTCGGGCGAGGAGGTGGCCATCCGCGACCTGGTGAAGAAGATCGCCGCCCTCACCGACACCAAATCCTCCATCGAGATTGGCGCGCTGGAGTACCGGCCGACGGAGATCTGGCGGATGTTCGCGGACAGCTCGCGCGCGCGCACGCTCTTCGGCTGGACGCCGCGCGTGAGCCTGGACGAGGGCCTCAAGCGCACCGTGGAGTGGTACCGGCAGTACCTCGCCAGCGGCGGCTCGCACCTCGAGTAGTCCGCCACACGGTCCATCCGTTCGACTCCTGACTTGCTCCCCGGGGCCGCTTCCTCTCGAAGCGGCCCCGGTTCTTTTTCCGGCACCCAATGTCTTTCATTGAACGAAGCAGGCAGGGTGCCCGCTCACAAACCAGACACCGCCTCAAGACACGACAGCCTTTCGCCGAGGGGTGTCCTCGTTCCGAACAGGGCGTCCTCTTCTCGGATACTTCTTTGCATTTGCAACACCATTGCACTTTATCGGCTCGACGTGATTTTCACGTTTGACCGGGTGATTTCGAAAAACAGCCCTCGCCTTATTGCAACATAGTTGCTGTTGATATAGGGTTCCATCCGCTTCACTCACGGTGAAGCGAACACCCCCCCACATCAATCAGCAGTCAACGGAAGGAAGACTCCATGCGCGCGATGCGTAATGTGCTGTTCCTTGGTTCCGTGCTGTCCCTGGCGGCCTGCGGTGGCAACGAGATGGACATGGCGGCCGACGATGAGCTCGGCCAGAGCGTGGCGCCGCTGCACCAGGCCGCGCCGGGCCTGCGCGTCGATGGTGACTACATCGTGAAGCTGAAGGACGGTGCGGAGGCGCGCTCCGTGGCGGCCATCCTGGGCGTGTCGCCGAACCTGGTGTACTCGCAGGCCGTCAACGGCTTCTCGGTGACGCTGAACGAGACGCAGCTGCGCGCCCTGCGCCGCAACCC
Source organism: Archangium lipolyticum (assembly GCF_024623785.1). Taxonomy (NCBI): domain Bacteria; kingdom Pseudomonadati; phylum Myxococcota; class Myxococcia; order Myxococcales; family Archangiaceae; genus Archangium; species Archangium lipolyticum. Next base: position 309,202 of record NZ_JANKBZ010000009.1, on the reverse strand, counting down.
CAACGTCGAGTATGTCGAGGAGGACCAGTTCGCCTCGTCGAGCGCCAGCCAGAGCGGCGCCACGTGGGGCCTGGACCGCATCGACCAGAGCTCCAGCACGCTCAACAGCACCTACACGTACACCAGCACGGGTGCCGGCGTGCACGCGTACATCATCGACACGGGCATCCTGACGACCCACTCGAACTTCGGTGGCCGCGCCAACAACGTGTATGACGCGTTCGGCGGCAACGGCCAGGACTGCAACGGTCACGGCACCCACGTGGCCGGCACGGTGGGCAGCTCCACCTACGGCGTTGCCAAGGGCGTCTCCCTGCACGGCGTCCGCGTTCTGGACTGCAACGGCTCCGGCACCAACTCGGGCGTCATCGCCGGCATCGACCACGTGCGCACCAACCACATCAAGCCGGCCGTGGCCAACATGAGCCTGGGCGGTGGCTACTCCGCCACCGTCAACACGGCGGTGACCAACCTGGCCAACGCCGGCGTATTCGTCGCCGTCGCCGCGGGCAATGACAACGCCAATGCCTGCAACTACTCGCCGGCCAGCGCGCCTGTCGTCACCACGGTGGCCGCCACCACCAAGACCACCGCCCGCGCCTCGTACTCCAACTACGGCAGCTGCGTGGACATCTACGCCCCGGGCTCCAGCATCACCTCGACCTGGTCCAATGGCAGCACCAACACCATCAGCGGCACCTCCATGGCCTCTCCGCACGTGGCCGGCGTGGCCGCGCTCTACAAGGCCACCTACGGCGATGCCTCCCAGGCCACCATCGACGCGTGGCTGAAGAACAACGCCACCAACAACGCCGTCACCAGCAACCCCTCGGGCACGCCCAACAAGCTGCTCTACAAGGGCTCGCTGTAAGACACGGCTGAAGCACGGATGAGCCCACTGGGGGCCGTGGTCTCACGCCACGGTCCCCGGTGTGCATTGCGTTGCGGGTAGACTGGGAGGCCAACGCCATGACCGATTTCATCGAAGTCCACGACGACGTCCTTCCCCCCGGGCTGTGTCAGGACATCATCCAGCTCTTCGAACAGAGCCCCCACAAGTACCGGGGCAAGACCGGAGGCGGCGTCGACCTGAGCAAGAAGGACAGCTACGACCTCCTGCTCAACGCCCACCCCGAATACCAGGTGCTGCTCCGACTCCTGCTGGACCGCGCCTTCCCTCCGCTCAGGAGCTACCTGAGCAAGTACCTGTACGCCCTGGTCGGCGCCGTCTCGCTGTCGATGAAGCACCCCCAGACGGGCCAGCTGATGACGATCACCCGGGAGAACTTCTCCCAGTTGCAGGGCCCGGCCCTCGACCAGCTCATCGGCACCCTCTACCGCTATGGCAACCTCCAGGTGCAGAAGTACCTCCAGGGCTCCGGCGGCTATCCGCACTGGCACTCGGAGATATTTCCCAAGGACGCCAGCTGCGAGCCCCTGCACCGCGTCCTCGCGTTCCAATTCTATTTGAACGACGTGAGCGAGGGCGGCGAGACCGAATTCTTCTACCAGGAGAAAAAGGTCCAATCGAAAGCCGGCCGGATGATCATCTTCCCCGCGGGCTTCACACACACCCACCGGGGCAACGTGCCGCGGTCCGGTGACAAATACATCATCACGTCCTGGGTGCTGTTCCACCGCGCCGAGACGCTGTACGGCGGCGCCCCTCCGGCGTGAGCTCCGCGCGCCCCGAACCTTGAGCGCCGCGCCCGTGCTCAGGGAATGACGAGCACGGGCGTGTCGTCCAGCACCAGCGGGTCCGTGGCCCCATCGCCGCCCCAGAACTTCCACTGTTCGGCGGTGGGGACCAGCGGCCGGTAGCCTCCGTCGTAGTCCCAGGTGGTGACGTACACCTTCACCCCCTTGACGCTCGTCAGGCCACCGAACAGCTCTCCCGCCAGCGTGAGGGTGACGGTGTTCCCGGCCATGTCCACCTCGATGGCGGCGGCGGGAGAGACCGGGGTGCCGTCTGAAGAGGCCGAGGCGCCACGCGTGTCGAACAGGGCGTTGGACCAGCCGTGGACACGGACGCGGTAATCCCACTCCATCCCCGCGGGCACGGAGGCGTTCTGCTGTGGCATCACGGTGATGCCCGTGCGCCCGGGAACGTCGACGAAGACGGTGAAGGCCACGTGGTCGAAGCCGTTCTGCGGATTCCAGATGGTGGTGACACGGTTCGTCTGGAGGGCGATCTTCAAGACATTGCCGGAGCCCAGGAGGGTGACGCGGCGCAGATCTCCCTGGTGGTTCTCTCCCCAGGAGGAGTCGGTGGGGTAGTGGTAGTTGCCCCCCGGGCCGGTGTCGTCACCCGCCGGATCCTCGTGGGTGAGCAGGGGCGAGAAGGAACGGTCGACGCGGAAGGTGCGCGTCTCGGAGAAGACCTGGGCGTCCTCGGCCCAGGCCACCAGGGAGTGCTGGATGCCGGGGTCCACCATGCCGGCGACGCTGACCGTGGTCCGCCAGGTGCCGTCATTCCCGACCGTGACCGTGCTCGCCGAGCCCAGCGCTCCATCCACCACCACCTTGAAGGTGGACACACCCGTGGCGGTGCCGGACAGGTCGAAGTCTCCGCTCACCGTGTCGCCGCTGGCCGCGGCCAGGGTGATGCGGGCGGTCTCCGCGGGCGGCGGCGTCACCTTGCCGGTGGGCATGAAGACCCGGGCCGCGCGCGCGGGCAGCTTCAGGGAGAGCTTCCCACCACGTCCCACGGCGGCGTCCCCGGCCGCGGGCCCCAGGCTCGCGAGCAGCTTCAGCTCGCTGCCATCGGCCAGTCCCGTCCCCAGGTTGTCCAGCAGCGTCTCCTCGTCCGAGGTGTTGAAGACGACGAAGGCCACCTGCCCCTCACCCTCCATCTTGTACGCGAACACTCCGCCACGGGCGTCGTTCTGCCGCAGCACGGTGGGCGTGCCCCGGCGGAAGACGGCCTGGGACTTGCGCAGGGACGTCAGCTCCCGGATGAGGCCGTACAGCGGCGCGGAGGTATCGAAGCGGTCCTTCCCGCCCGACCCGAAGCCGCCCTGGAACATGGCGCCGCGCTGCTCGGTGAAGCCCTGCTCCGTGCCGTAGTAGAGGACCGGAATGCCGGGCACCGTCATCATGAACAGCAGCGACTGGCGCAGCGCGGCCTCCGAGCCTCCCGCCAGGAAGCGGTCCACGTCGTGATTGTCCAGGAACGTGGGCATCAGGTGCGGCCGCGCGAACAGCTCGCGCGAGCGCGACATCCGGTACGCCAGCTGCGACGTGGGGCGTCCCCGGGCGAAGACATCCCCCACCGTGCCGTACAGCGGGAAGTCGAGCATGCCCGGCAGCAGGTCCTCACCGGTGGCCGGGTCCTTCATGTACGAGGCCACCTTCCTGGACGCGGCGTCATCGAAGGGCTTGTCGACGGCGAAACCCTCTCCGAACGCGAGGAAGCCCTCCTTGCCCAGACTCCGCGCGTGCTCGAGGACGCCCGGATGCTCCTTGTCCTGGGAGTAGAGGAAGTCCTTGAAGGTGGACGAGGGCACGTAGAAGACGGTGTCCACGCGGAAGCCATCCACGCCCACCTCGCGGATCCAGAAGTTGTAGCTGTCCTTGAGGGCCGCGACGACCGCCGGGTTGTCCGTGTTCAGGTCGTCCAGATCGGAGAGCTGCCAGTTCGCCTCCTGCTCGCGGTTGCCGTAGTCCGCGATGGTGGGCGTCCAGTGGAAGATGTTGGCCTGACGGTGCGCGGCGTTGGTGGGATCCCACTGGTCGAACGGCGCCTGGGTGGGGCCACAGGCCGGCCTGGCTCCGGTGTTGAGCACCACGTTGGCTGTCACGTCCGAGGGGTCGTAGCGCGTGTAACGGAAGCAGTTGGCCATGTGGTTGAGGACGATGTCCTGCACCAGGTACATGCCGCGCGCGTGAAGGCCTCGGGACAGGCGCTGGTAGTCCTCCAGCGTGCCCAGGTGGGGATCCACCTGGGTGAAGTTCCGTGCCCAGTAGCCGTGATAGCCGCCGTAGTTGACGAGCGGATCCCACCATTGGTTGGCCACGGGCGGGGTGATCCAGATGGCCGTGGCGCCCAGTCCCTGGATGTAGTCGAGCCGGTCGAGGACTCCCTTCAGGTCCCCGCCGCTGTACTTCGCTCCATTGGCCGGGTCGAACTCGCCCGCTCCCTGGTTGTCATTGCCCGGGTCGCCATTGGCGAACCGGTCGGTCATGACGAAGTAGAGGATCTGGTCCCTCCAGTCCGGAGAAGGGACGTGGAGCGGATCCGCGGGAGGCGGTGGAGGTGGCGGCTCCTCGTGGGCTTTGCAGCCCAGGAGGGAGGCGACACCCCATACCAGTGCCAGGAACTTCGAGGAGATGGGACGCATGCCCCGAGATTACACAGCGAGGAGCCCGCTGCGCAGCGCGGTCGGGGTGTAGCCGAGCATGCGGCGGCAGGTCCGCGAGAAGTGCGCGAGGTCGGCGAACCCCGCGAAGTGGGCCGCGTTCGTCGCATCGAGCCGAGCGGATGCCGCCACCGCGACGAGGAGCCGGTGCCAGAGTTGGAAGGTGCGGATGGGCAGCCCCACGTCGCGGACGAACAGCGCCTGCAGGTGCGCCTGGGAGATGCCGATGCGCTCGACGACGGGACGCCGGTCGGCTTCCGGATCGCGCAAGACCTCGAGGACACGGGCAACACGTCCGTCAGGCTCGCGGCGGGGTGACTCCTTCGCCAGCCAGGCCGCGTACTCGCGCGCGAGACCGTCGAGGCTCTCGGGGTGGGACAGGGAGGCGCGGTGCGCGGCCAGGGCCGCTCCGAAACGCGCAGCGAGGCGGCCTTCGAGAGGGAAGGCTCCTCCACGCAGGCGCGAATAGCCCGCGACGTGTGAGGCCCGCTCCGGGTCGTAGAGGAACCCGAGGGTGGGCCCGGGACAGGAGGCGGCGTGCGGCAGATGGGGAGGCACCACGACCACGCGTCCACTCACCCGCGCGCCGTCTGGCCCGGTCACCGTCACGTCGCTGTCCAGTCCGACGAGGATCCCCACGCCGTGCTGAGCGTGAAGAGATGAAGCCGTCCCCATCGAGGCGCGTACCGCGAACGTGTCCGTGAGCACGGCACCGATCCGCGATTCGTTCAAGCGGTCCATGAGCCCGTGACTGTACCGTCTCTCCATGTCCGTGACTCGAGGTCCTGGAGGTCATGAGCAGTGATGAACTTTCTTTCCGACGAGACGCGCCGCAATCCCTATCCCGAGTACGACCAGCTCCGAAGCCGCTCTCCCCTGCTCCACGAGCCACGCTCCGATTCATGGATGCTCTTCGATTACGAGGGCGTGAAACGCGTGCTCAATGACCACGAGGCGTTCAGCTCCATCCTGGCACCGCCGACCACCCAGACCTCTCAATGGCTCATCTTCTCCGACCCGCCGCGCCACACGAAGCTGCGCGCCCTCATCATGCGGGCCTTTACCTCACGGGCCGTGGCGAGCCTCGAGCCCCGCATCCGGGAGTTGTCGCACGCACTCCTGGCCCCGGTGCTCGAGCGCGGTGAAATGGACCTGGTCGCGGACTTCTCCGTTCCCCTTCCGCTGATGGTGATCGCGGAGATGCTCGGAGCCCCGATAGACGACCAGCCTCGGTTCAGGCGCTGGAGCGATGTCATCCTGGCCCTCAGCCACACCACCTCGGGTGGCGAGGAGGCAGCCCGGGTCCAGGGTGCGTTCAGGGCCGTGACGGATGAGATGAAGGTCTATCTTCGGGGTTTGCTCGAGCAACGGAGGGCGGAGCCAGGAGACGACCTCCTGACCCGGCTCGTCGAGGCCGAGGTGGATGGCGAGCGGCTGACGGAGGAGGAATTGCTGGGATTCTTCCAGCTCCTCCTCGTGGCGGGCCACGAGACGACCACGAACCTCATCAGCAACGCGATCCTCTGCCTCATCGAGAACCCGGACCAACGCGCCCGCCTGGGAGCGGCGCCAGACCTCCTGCCCTCGGCCATCGAGGAGGTCCTGCGCTACCGCTCGCCCGTCCAGGCGATGTGGCGCGTGACGAGGCACGACGTCCAGTTGCATGGCCAGGTGATTCCCGCCGGGAAGATGGTGATGCCCATGATTGGCTCGGCGAACCGGGACCCTCGGAAGTTCCACGACGCGCACCGGTTCGACATCACGCGAGATCCCAACCCGCACATCGCCTTCGGGCACGGCATCCACTTCTGCATCGGAGCACCACTCTCCCGCCTGGAGGCCCGGATCGCCCTCCCCGCCTTCCTGGAGCGGGTGAAGGATTTCGAGCTCGCGAGTGACGCACCGTGGGAGCCGCGCGAGGCCATCCACGTACACGGCCCGGCCCGCCTGCCCATCCGCTTCGAGCCCGTCAGGCGGGACTACGTCCCCGTACGGTCCCAGCTGTCATGACGCGCCTCCTCGGCCGAGCGTCCCCCGACCTCGAGGAACTCACAGCCAGAGGCACTCGCCAGCAGGCTCCGTGCATAGGCATGGAGGCGCCGTTTCCGCGCCTGGGCTCGCGCCAGGATGGGGGCACGAAGGTGGTCGGCCACTTCGGCCAGCGCCACGGCCCGCTCGAAGATGTCCTCCTCGGGAACCGACAGGTCCACGTGCCACGCCTCCAGTCCCAACGAGGACATGAAGTCGAGGCACTTCTCCCGGTAGCCCAGCGAGAGGGCCGGTGTGCCGGCACAACACGAGAGCACGGCGGCATGCAGGCGCGTGGCGAGCGTCAGCGTGCACGGGCCGACGAGCTCCATGTACTCCTCGGCGGTCCGCGGGCTGTGCGTGGGATCCTCCGCCCTGCCCACCGCGGTCTTCAGGCGGTGCAGCGACTCGACATCATGCTCGTGCATGGCCACGAAGAGGGGCTCCCACTCCTGGTCCATGAAGTGACGGATGGCGCGCTCCAATCCCTCCAGCCGCTCGTAGGAGAAGCCCTCTCGCTCCTGCCGCGGAGGGAGGACCAGATTGACGGCGAACCGGCGCGGCTCCAGGGGCCGCATCGGCGCCTCGCGCGCCAGCACCAGCGCCAGATCGCCGATCACCTCCGCCTGGGAGACGCCCAGGTCCTCGAGCAGGGCCTTGGAGCAGGGTCCCCGGACCCCCACCGCATGGAAGTCCCGCAGCAGGGCTCGCCACTCCGCCAGCTCCGGCCTCCGGCTCATGTTGAAGCCGGCGCTGCCCACCCCGGTGCCCAGCGTCCACGCGGGCAGTCCCTGCCGGAGGGCCGCGCGCACCGTGCCAAGCCCGTAGGGGTTGATGAACGTCCCTCCACCCAGGATGAACAGTTGGAAGTAGGACCGGCCGGAGAGGCCCAGGCGGGCGAAGCGCTCCTCTTGCCGAGGGTAGCGGAAGGACACGAGGCGGACGCCCCCGAGCACCCGCTGCGCGGCCTCGAAGAGGACATCATCTCCGAGATTCCGCCACCCCTGGCCGCCCGCGTACGCCACCCGCGGCCCCCCCTCCCTCAACAAGCAGAGCCGCTCCCGGGCAACGAGGAGATTGCGGTGGATGGCGGCGAGGAGGGCATGCATCCGACAAAAAGCCTGTGCACCCACCTGACGAAGCGCTCATCCCGAGCACCCGCGTCCCCTGGACTCCTTCACTGGAGAACGGAATCGGCGCCGGAGAGTTTCAGCAGCCGACACAGCCGTCCGTCACCGCGCGGGCGCACCGAGAAGCGCACACAGCGCGTCCAGGTGGGTGCCGGTGCTGAAATGCCGGGACATGCGCCATGCGCCCTCTCGCAGCCGGGCATGGTGGTCCGCATCGGCGAGCGCCCGGACGAGGGCGTCGGCGAGTCCCTCGGGCGTGGGAGGGTCACCCGGGGCGAGCTCACCGGACACACCCGGCTCGCACCAGTCCGGAATGCCGCCCACCGCGAAGGCCACCGAGGGCAGCCCCACCCCGCCCGCCTCCGCTCCCACGACTCCGAAGGGCTCGGGCCAGACGCTGGGCACCGCGAGCAGGTCCGCCTGACGCATCAGCCGCTCCCGCTCGGCCCGGTCCACCCAACCCGTGAAGCGCACCGGCACGCGCCGGGACTCCGCCTCCGCTCGCATGCGCGGAAGCTCCGGCCCGTCTCCCGCCACCACCAGCTCCAGCTCGCGCCCCAGCGCCGCACGGGCCCGGGGCAGGGCCCGCACCAGCTCCACCCCACCCTTCAGCTCCGTGAGCCGCCCCACCATCAATACCTGTCCGGAGAAGGGCCGGGGCGCGGGAGGCTCCGGGTCCGGCAGGCTGTCGCCGAAGAGCGTCAGGAGCACCACCTGGGATTCGGAGAGCCCGTGCCGGAGGTACTCCTCACGCATGGCCCGGCTGCCCACCAGCACGGTGCCATAGCGCCGGGCCAGGGCGAGGCGGCGCTGCTGGTAGTGGTACTCCCGCACCGCGGTGAGGGGGCTGCGCCCGCCGCAGCGGCGCGGGAGGTAGTGCACGAGACACGCGGGGCCGAGCACGCGCTGGCACGGCACGGGCCGCGGAAAGGCATGGCGCTTCATCCCGCTGATGCACGTGCCGTAGTAGGCGTGGAGGAAGAGCAGCGCCGGGTAGCGCTCCAGCAGCGCCTCCTCCAGCTCCAGGTCCTGCACGCCGTGCTGGTACACGCGCGCGGGCCTCCACGCCGCCACGGCGTCGAGCACTCCCTTGCGTCCGAGCGCGTCGAGGCCCCACACGGGAATGCCAAGCCCCTCGTCGATGCGCGCCTGGCCCGGGGCGGCGTCGTGCTCGAAGAGGAGCGCGGGGGAGAAGCCACGGGATTGGAGGAGCGGCAGCAGCGTGCGCAGGTGCGTCTCGACGCCTCCCACCACGGCGCGGTGTCTCGTGACGAGGAGGATGCGCGGACCGTGGCTCATGGCGTTCCCGAGGGCTTGGAGCCCGCGCGAGCCGCCCAACGCGCCGGCATGCGCGCGAGCACCGCGTTCCACCGGGGCCGCACGTAGGACTCCAGCGGCCCGCGGAAGGCCACGGGGCCCACCACGAGCAGGTACAGCAGCGCGGCGGCGGCGGAGAGCGTGAACAGGCCCGCGAAATGGCCGGGCGACCAGGCGAGGGCCGCCGCGGCGCCGAGCACCATCAGGATTCCGGTACGCAGGCCCCAGGGCGCGAGCGGCAACAGGAGCTGCCCCACCGAGGTGCCGGAGTGGCGCGCCAGCGCGCGCAGGTGGCCGGGGATGCTCACAAGCACCAGGCCCGCGAGCGTGCCGAGCGGCGCGCCGATGTAGCCGAAGAGCTTCAGGCCC